>NZ_VMLM01000018.1:0-30439 GCF_013276695.1 Streptococcus sp. 4155 | reverse complement strand
TTGAAGAGATTTTCGAAGAGTATTGCTATCATAGTAGTTATTTTCAGATCTTCTTTGTAAATTTTCTGTAATTTTCTATCTTTTTTCAAAATATTCTTGCATTTTCCCAAAGTTTTTTGTAGAATATAGATTACATATCCAGATTATTCTGAAAATTCAAAAAGGAGTATTTATCATGTCGCAAGCTATTTCCTTAAATCAATCAACCTGGACAAGTAAACTAAAAGCAATGGGACCTGGAATCCTAATGGCAACTGCCGCTGTTGGAGGTTCCCACATTGTATCTTCCACTCAAGCTGGCGGTTCTTACGGTTGGTCTCTACTTCTCTTGGTCATCTTAGCCAATGTCTTTAAATATCCATTTTTCCGTTTTGGTGCTGAATACACAGCTGATACTGGAAAGACTTTGGTTGAAGGTTATGCCGAAAAAGGAAAACTCTATCTCTGGATTTTCTTTATTCTCAATGTCTTTTCGGCTATGGTCAACACGGCTGGTGTTGCCATTCTGTGCTCAGCTATCATCGCCAGTGCCTTCCCAATGATTGGTCTTAGCATCACTCAGTGGTCCCTCATTCTCGTTGCCATCATTTGGGCTATGTTACTCTTTGGAGGCTACAAACTTTTAGACGGCATGGTCAAATGGATCATGTCAGCTTTGACCATTGCAACTGTTCTTGCAGTTATCATAGCAGCGGTCAAGCATCCAGAATACAGTTCTGATTTTGTCGAGAAGACACCTTGGCAAATGGCAGCTCTGCCCTTCATCGTCTCCCTCCTAGGATGGATGCCTGCTCCTATTGAAATTTCATCTATCAATTCACTTTGGTCAGCTGAAAAGAGAAAGACCGTCAACTTTAACAAAGAAGACGCTCTGTTTGACTTTAACACTGGTTATATTGGAACAGCTATCCTAGCCGTCTTCTTTGTGGCACTGGGAGCACTGATTCAGTATCCTACAGGGCAGGCGGTTGAAGCTGCTTCAGCCAAATACATCTCTCAATTCGTGGGCATGTATGCCTCTGTTCTTGGCGAATGGTCCCGTTACTTGATTACCTTTATTGCTTTCCTGTGTATCTTTGGAACAGTTATAACTGTTATCGATGGCTATTCTCGCGTTAATCAGGAATCTCTCCGACTGCTAATCAGTCAAAAAGAGGACAATCGTAAATCTTTGAACATCTGGATGACCATCACTGCTATCATCGGTATCGTCATTATCAAGTTCTTCGCTGGTCAGGTTTCAACCATGCTCCGCTTTGCCATGATTGGCTCTTTCCTGACAACACCTTTCTTTGCTCTTTTGAATTACGCCTTGGTAACGCGTGAAAACAAAAATCTTCCTTCTTGCCTCAAACACCTTGCCATTGCGGGATTGATTTTCCTCTTTGGCTTCGCCATCTTCTTTATCTACGCACTCGCAATCGGAAAAGCAGGGTAAGGGACAAGCGCGAGATGAAGATAAGGTTTCATTTCAAGAGAACATTCAGCAAATATTTCTATGATAAAAAGCATAAGAACAAGGTTTTGAAGACCTGAACTTATGCTTTTTTACGTTCTTAAAGACTGTTTATACTCAAAAAACAGTTGAACAACTTCAACCACCTCTTATAAGAACTTTATACTATTCGAGAATCTCTTCAAACCACGTCAGCTCTATCTGCAACCTCAAAGCTGTGCTTTGAGCAACCTGCGACTAGCTTCCTAGTTTGCTCTTTGATTTTCATTGAGTATTAATTCTCCTTTTCCAACTCATACAAATCTGCGATAATAGCTGCGACACGTTTGATATCTTCCAGCATGCCTCGCATTTCAAAGTCAGCCAATACAGGGAAGCCAAAGCGTTGACTGTATTGCTTGGCTGTTAGGCAGTATTGGTTATTAAAGTTACGATTTCCTGACCCAACCACACCAAAACACTTACTAGCATTGTTACCATAGGCAATAAAATCTCCCACCGGTGTCGTCAAAATCTCAACATCTCCGTTATCCACGCCATTCCCACCTTCGAGATAGGTCGGCAAAAAAGCGACATAGGGATGGTCCATTTCATAGAAATTTTTGCCTTCCTTGACCAAATCCTTGATATGAATCTTTTGAACCTCAATCCCTTTGTACTGGGACAAGAGATAGTCTTTCAAGCGCGTCACAAAACTTTCAGTGTTGCCACTCAAACTAATATAAACTAAAGAAATTGTCTTCATATGTACCTCCATGATTTTATTTTTAATCGAAAAAGAACTACCAAGATTGTAACTTGATAGCTCTTTTTTGTCAATACTTAAGCAAGATTTTCTGCTTCCTCTTCTTCTGCCAAGGCTTTCTGCTGACGCCATATCTTGTAGAAGACAAGGGCTAGGAAGAGAATATTGATGACGATAGAGAGAATGCTAACGGCTTGTGAAATAACACTGATCCCTAAACGCATGGTCTCATCGTGAACTAACTGCACAGCGTCCTGTAAACTAACATAGCCATAAATCGAACCAATAATGGCTAGCAAAACATAGCCGACATAAGTATAATTTGCATACTGCAAATTCTTACGAATAAGGAAGACAATCGCTACAACCACTAAAATAGCAGATAGCACAATCAAGGCCATATTAAAAATAGAATGAGTTGATTCTGCTACTCTATAGCTGTAATTGATGTTGTCTTCTAATTGCTGAGCACTGACCCCTGCAACTTGTTTCTGAGCGGCACGAAGGGCTTCTTTGCTAGGTAAGGGACTCAACATTCCAAACAGAGACATAGCTGAAATAAGGGCAGACAAGATTAGCAAGACCCATAGATAAATTGGTTTCTTTTTCATAATAGAACCTCCTGATAATATTATTCATATTATAGCACTTTTTGTAAAGGAATACAAATCTTACAGTATCGTTTCTACCTGTTTTCGGTAGGCTTTTGGCGATTTTCCGCACAATTTTCGGAAAACTTTATAGAAATATCCAAGGTTACTGTAACCAACAGCATAACAAATATCTTCGATACTATCACTGGTTGAAAGCAAGAGCTGCTGGGCAGCCTTAATGCGTTGTTTGTTTAGTAATTCTGCGAAGGTCGAATCGGTTTCTCGCTTAATCAACTGCCCTAGATAGACAGGATTGATAAAGAGGGCCTTACTGATATCCTTGAGGGAAAGCTCTTTTTGGTAATCACGACCAATGACTTCCAACACACTGACCACATTTTCATTCATACGGTATTGACCGAAAAAGCTGGTCAGAGTTTCCTTGATATAAGAAACCAATTCATCGAAGGATTGAATAGCATGAATCGTTTTGACAATGTCCGTCATATCATCAGCTTTGAGATGTTCAAACAAGTGAAAGACATCCATGACAAACTGGATAAAAAGCTGTTTGGTAATCGGAACACGGGGTGTATTTTCAAGAACCACCTTCTCCAAGAGGTTTAACTCTTCCACGATTTGATTGAGGTTCCCCTGAATGATAACCCTATAAATCGGTTCGTAATAGGCAAAGAGACTCTCAGACTGTTTTAAATTTACAGAACCGTAAAAGAGGGCTTTCTCAGCATTCAGCTTCCAGCGTTCAAAGTGTTCTTGATAGGGAGCTTCAAAGGGAGTAACGACTAAACCATCTAGGGGTTGATCAGAAATAAAAATCTGCCAGTCTTGACCCAAGACATAGTAGGGAATGGTGAAGGAACCTTGTTTTTCCTTGGATAGACCTATCCACCAATTCTCCTTATCCCCTAAATAACTAACAAATCCAGCCTCGTCTAATTCTTGACTAAGAGTCTGACTTTTCTTTCCTCTCTCGCCGAGCTGACCTGCAATCTTCTCCAGCAGATTTCCTAACTCTACCTTATCAACAGGCTTGACCAGATAGTCCACCACACTAAGATTCATAGCTCTTTTTACATAATCAAACTCCTGATAACCTGAGAGCAGGATATAGGCAGTATCTGGTAAGATTTCTTTCATCTCCCGAATCATATCAAGCCCTGTTTTGTCGGGCATATTGACATCTGAAATGATGACATCGACGGGATTGTTCTGAACATATTCTAGGGCTTCATCGGCATGACTGGCTGTTGCGACAACCTCCATATCCCACTTATCAAAGGGGATCAAACGTTTCAGACCTTCTGTCACCATGTACTCATCATCTACTAATAATACTTTATACATTTTCTCCCTTTCTACTCATCTTGAATTGTAATACGATACTGAACACCTGCTTGCTCTGCAGACTCTATAGTAATGGCATAGCGGTCTCCAAAATAGAGCACAAAACGCTCATGTACATTTGCAATCCCGATAGACTGCCTTTTCGCACTATAGCTGGCTTGATGTTCAAAATGTCTCTGATTTAATTTTTCTCGGATATTTGCCAGCTTTTCAGCCGACATTCCACGGCCATTATCGACCACTAAAATTTCCACAAAACCATCCTGTTTAAGCGCTTTGATGCTAATCACATTATCTGTCCGCCTGTGGTCAACACCATGCGCAAAATAATTTTCTACCAGCGGTTGCAAGGTAAACTTGGGAATCTTCATATTCTCTAACTCTGGATCTATCTTGAAACCATAGGCAATGGACTTGGGATAGCGAACCATGCAGAGATAGCTGTATTTACGGCAAAATTCTAATTCCTGTTTGAGAAGAGTTTCTCTTTCGTCAGAAATATTGTTCCGCAAGAGACTACTGAATTCATAAATGATATCTGCCAACTCATCTTGACTCTGCATAACTGCATACATGCGCAAGAACTCCAGCGTATTATACATAAAATGAGGATTGATTTGCGCCTGCAAGGCTCGCATATTGGCATCTTTTTGACTAAGTTCTAACTGGTAAATATCATGGATGTTCTTTTCCAATCGATCCAACATATCATTGGTCGTCTCCGCGATTAGGAGTAATTCCTGATCTTTTTCGGAAATGTCAATCCGACGCCCCTCTTCGCCTTGAGCAATGACTTGAATGGATTCCACTAAATCCACTACCTGCTTTTGGTAATTAGCAAAAGTCTGCCTCAAAGTCAGATAAAGAATGATAATAAAGAGAAGGCTCAAGCCCACAATCAAAGCAGAGCTAGTCACTGTTCCTTGTAAAACAAAGTTTTTGGGAACTGCCACCTGAACCTGATATCCATGAGAGGTTAAGCCAACTAGCCAATTTTCACTCTCCTTATCAACTGTTTCACCAATATGAAAAATCTCCGTATCAAAAGGTGAGGTCACTGTTACTGCCATCGGAGTATGACCTCTAGTATTATCAATGGCATGGTATAAAACAGCAGGATCCAAGGAGATGTAAATCACTCCTAAGTCTTGATCTGACACTGGATCTGACACCGGAATGGCAAAACTATTTCCTGCTGGTTTGAAATCCTCAGCCCTGATTTTTTCTCCACTACGTTTGTCTTTAGTAGAAACATAGACTTCCTTGTAATCTTGAAAAGCAATGGCCACTCCAGTTACAAAATCATTTCGAACATAGAGGTCATCAACATTTTCATGCAGAGAAACTGATACATAAGGCGAAGCTTTCCGCTCTAATTGCCAGTAAAAATAGTCTGGCATGCTAAGGCTAAAGTATTTATAGATTCCCTCAATACGAGCTTGATTTTCAACTAAAGCCTGAGCTATCTGGGTTGATTCTCTATGGTAATATTCAATTTCACTCACTGTTCTAGCAGTTACACGCTGGGCTACTCTCTGGGCTTCCTTTTCCCGTGAATCCCAGTCAGCGTAAGAGAGTAAGATTGCAAAACTCGCAATAATAATGATCATCACTGAACTGTAGGTTCGCAGAAGCGTATGTAGCCAAAACTGCTTCATCCTACTTTGTCGCCAATTTTTCATGGATACTTTCATAGACCGGTTCCAACATATCACTGATAAAGAAATGCCACATCCCAATTCCTACAAAGAAAAGCAGAGCAGGCATATAGTAACCAATTGCTACAAGTAGCACGGTCCCAAGGAGAACCTTGACCACAGCTGCTAGGCTCATAAAGATGCCAATCAAGGATAGTTTGAGGCTATTTCGATAGGACAAATCAAAATAAACTTGTAATTTCAAAGATACTGTATAAGCCAAAAAGATCAGGGCAACTACTAGAACATTTAAAAAGGTCGCAATCAAATGAACAATGGTCTGATGAGGCAATTGTACCAAGAGATACAGGCCATAAACCAAAACTAGATCCACTCCTAGAAAGCTATAGAAAATCAGGTTGCTTGAGACAAAATTTTGCTTATAAAGAGACCAGGCCTCCTTCAAACTGTATTCCCGAAAGCTATAACCATGTTCTGCATATAGGCTCATCAAGGTGGCACTAGCAGGCGCTAGACCAAGGATAATCCCTCCCACCAAGGTTAATAGCCAAAAGAAGGCTGTCGCAATCATCCCTAAAAAGAAACGATTAAAGACAAAGTCTAAAAATCTCCCCATGATATCCTCCTAAAAATAACTATGAAACTATTATATCATATTTCAAGCGTTTTCAAAAACTTCTAGTATCCATTTACAATCCCATCAAACCATGGTAAAATGAGAATTGTGAAAAAATGATCAGGAGACAATTCATGGAAAAATCTATCTTAACTACACTGCTTTTTGCAGTTCTTTACTTCCTCTGCATGGGGATTGGTGTTCTTTTGGGCAATCTCCTTGACCAAACTGGAAACATGTTTTATGCGCCTGCTTTTACTGCCCTTGTCGGCGGTAGCGTCTATATGATTCTAGTCGCAAAAGTTCCGCGCTTTGGAGCCGTTACCACTATCGGTCTTGTTATTGCTCTCTTTTTCTTGGGAACTAAACACGGTGCCGGTGCCTTCCTTCCTGGAATTATCTGTGGGCTGCTAGCAGATGGAGTAGCTAACCTCGGAAAATACAAGAACCAAACTAAGAATTTCCTTTCTTTCATACTCTTTGCCTTTAGCACAGCAGGACCAATCTTACTCATGTGGATTGCACCCCAAGCCTATATGGCAACCCTTCTAGCAAGAGGAAAATCGCAAGAATATATCGACCGTATCATGGTTGCGCCAAACCCTGGAACTGTCCTTCTATTTATCGCAAGTATTGTCATCGGAGCCCTAGTGGGTGCCTTGATTGGACAAGCCTTGAGTAAAAAATTTGCACAGAAAATCTGATTAGTTAAAAAGAGCCAGGCGGCTCTTTTTTATTTATGGCTCAAGACTTGGTCAAGAAGTCTCCCAAGAATTGATACTCTTCGAAAATCTCTTCAAACCACGTCAACGTCGCCTTGCCGTAGGTATATGTAACTGACTTCGTCAGTCTTATCTCCAACCTCAAAACAGTGTTTTGAGCAACCTGCGGCTAGTTTCCTACTTTGCTCTTTGATTTTCATTGAGTATGAATTTAAAGATAATCAAAATGATAATGATGGTTGCCAAGATAGTTTTATCGTGATTGTAGCGGTTAAATCCATAAGCGATGACTACGTTACCAATACCGCCAGCTCCAACCGCACCGGCCATAGCTGTTTCCCCAACAAGGGAAATCAAGGTCACAGTCGTCACACGGATCAAATCTGGAAGACCTTCTAGTAAGCCTGATTTGCCTAGGTTAAACTTTTTTACCTGAAAAACTTCTTTTTTCTAGTGGTAAAATCAACCCTATCACACTCACTACCAAAAATACCCACCAACAAAGCCTGATATCTTGCAAAGCTAAGAAGGAAAATACAGACATCCCCAAAGGTAATGTTAGGGAAACAATCATACTCAAGAGATTATTACTTCGAGCTAATACATCCGCGCTCAAATTAGACAATAACAGAGTATCTAATTTAGGCATTGATTTCGACATCAAATACATGACAAAGGTTAAGCAGGCAACACCTACTAGAGGAGAAAAATCTAAAATATTAGCAGTAGCAAGCAAGACAAACAGACTTGCATTGAGCGATAGCAAACTTGAAAACGACAATTTCCCAAAATAATCATTGGGGGTTAGGCTACCAAGAATAGCTCCTCCCAAGCTAACACATTCAATTAAAAATAGGGCTTGAGCATAGCTGAGATGATAGATAGTATGGTCTAATAAGTAAAAGTGATAAATACCTCCAACAGCTCCTCCCAAAGTATTCATTACCAAAATGACAAGGATCATTTTAAACAAAGATTTACTTTCTCTTTGCCTAAAGATATCATCCATGTCCGCATAGATTGCCTTAACTTGTTGAAGTAAACTAATCGACTCATTCTCTACCGTTACAGACAAATACGTCAATTCTCTTCTATTTTTGAACAAAATAAGAGAAGATAGTAAAAAGAAGCCAGCATTCACAATTGCAACAAAAGAAAAATTTTGATTGCTGGTTGTGAGTAACCACACTCCTAAGGCTTGACCTCCTAGATTTGATAAATAGGAGACAAACTGAGTAAAGGAATAAGCTTCATAGAGCTTATCTTCCGAAATATTATGCTGGATAATCGGCATACGAAGGCCTGCTGTATAATCTGATAAAATATCCGAACAGATATTAACCATACAGATAACAGCAAACGTTACGAAGTTCTGATCATGAATCACACTAGCAATCAAAAGAAATAGGAGACTTTGCACACAACCAACCCAGATAATTGTCCCTGCTTTATTCCGAGTATGATCCGCCTTAATCCCAACATAAAAAGTAAATAGGAAAGGTAAAATCGTAATCATATTCGCCATAAATACAGCTATATTTTTAAAGGGTAGACTCGCAGCATAAACGATAAATACCAGATTATAAATATAAGCTCCACTTGAGCTCAAAAACCTCGATAAGGTCAGTATTCTAAATAAATGATGTCTTAAGAATAGTTTCATAACAGGCCTTTCTCCATATTTCAAAGAGTATTCTATTGAAGCCAGTATAACAAAAAAAGCGGGACTCCCCACTTTTTTGTAATATATTTTTTCTGAAAATAGGAACTCTAGCTCCTAGATACTGCTATTTATCACTCCATCTACAAATCCATTTATTTTTCATCAGTCGATGTAACGAGAATATATTACAAATCTTTATTTGAAAGCTGATTTGCAAAATAGTTTTCATAGTATCTTGCACCATCTACATACTCTAAATCTTGTAAGATTGTAATGCCTCTCTGGATTTTCTCAAGACCCTTATTTTTTACATTAAAAATAGTATCATAATACCCTTTAGCAATCATATAAATGATTTTAAGATAAGCTTGAGATTCTGGCAATTCTCGTTTTTCAATCTGAAAGATAAAATAATCTGCTTTTAATTTATCCTTTTCCTCTATCGCTTTAAAGAGTCCATTAATTAAAATGGTGTCAATACCAACTTTGTTACTAGGTAAAGAGCCTAATAAATCCGTCTTTTGTAACATCTCCCTAGAATATTTAAAATAGAGGGGCAGAGGAAACAAAGTAGAAATCGTTGAAAATAGTTCCAATTCATAATTTCCCCAGATGTCAATAGTAAAAAAATAGTCATAGAGAAAAGTCAGTTCTTCATCCGTTGCCCTTATTTTTGAATCAAAAAACACAAGAAGGCTTTTGATACGAATCATTTGTAAAAGATAGCTTGTTTCACCACTTGACCTATACTTTTGAGTCATCTCTTCATACAAGGAATGGAGAGAATCAATCCCTTCTCTGTCATATAGATCCCAAAGATTTTCTTGAAAAGCCAGAACCTTTTTCTGAGAAAAACCACGTACCAAGTACATAAATTCATTCAAATCAGAGTGGATGTTATCTAAGGCAGTAATCAATTTCATAGATGATAGGTCTGCTTCTCCACGCTCAAATTTGCTCAACATGGAATAAGTAAACTCTCCTCCCGTCGCCTCCTGTAGAGATACATTCCGACTCTTTCTCAATTCTTTAAAAACTTCTCCCAGATTTTGCATATTGACTCCCCACAATTCTTAACTCTTTTACTCATAAAAGTAACGGTTGATAGCAACCAGTACAGAGAATTTTAAGTCTTGACTATAACGATAACTCCTATGAATGATGTACAGATTGCCTAATTCTCTTTATTTATGGCTCAATTTCTTAGTCAAGAAATCTCCCAAGAATTGGATTGCAAAGATAATCAAAATGATAATGATGGTTGCCAAGATAGTCACATCGTGATTGTAACGGTTAAATCCATAAGCGATGGCTACGTTACCAATACCGCCGGCTCCAACCGCACCAGCCATAGCTGTTTCCCCAACAAGAGAAATCAAGGTCACAGTTGTCACGCGGATCAAGTCTGGAAGACCTTCTGATAGGTAAACACCCACGATGTCCCAGAAAGTCGCTCCGCTAGCTTGAGCCGCCTCAATGACACCACCATCTAGCTCAGCCAAGACAACCTGCACTTGACGGGCAAAGAAGGCAAAGACTGCAAAAGATAGGGGTACGATAGCTGCATTTGGACCAATGCTTGTTCCTACGATTAGATGAGAGAAGGGTGACAAGACTGCCAAGAGAATGATAAATGGTACCGCACGGAAAATGGAAGTAATCTTATCTAAAATCCAGAAGACGACTTTATTCTCCAAGACACCACCTGGCGCTGTCAAGACGAGAAAGAGACCTGCCACTAGCCCCAAGAAGCCTCCGATAATGAAGGAAAGAACTGTCATATAAAGAGTTAAGTAGATAGCCGTTCCCCAGCCTGCCTGACCAGCCCAGCCCATCTTATAGACATTTGGTAAATAGGTTTGAATCAATGATTCCATCTTACTGTACTCCCTTCAATACTTTTAGTTGTACACCTGCTTGACGAATGGCTTCTTGGGCACCTGCCAAGGCTGCTTTTTCACCTGACAAGACCACCACCAATTCTCCAACAGGAGTACCATCGAGAATTTCGATATTCCCATAGAGAATATTAGCCATTACTTGGTAATGCTTGTACAATTCATTCAAAAGTGGCTCGTCTGTTGAAGCTCCAGCGTACTTGAGTTGCACCAAGAGACTGTTTTCAGACAAGTGTTCCACGATTTCTTGCTTCTCGATTTTGACCATGGCTTCGTCAATACCTGTAGCTGTTGAGATAAAGTCTTGAGTCAAAGGTTGTTTAGGGTCTGAGAAGATTTCAAGCACACTACCCTCTTCAATCAAATGCCCATCCTGCATAACCGCCACACGGTTGGCAATGTCTTTGACAATCTGCATTTCATGCGTAATCAAGACAACAGTCAAGCCTAATTTTTGGTTCAAATCTTGCAACAAGGCCAAAATCTGCTTGGTTGTCTTCGGATCAAGGGCAGAAGTTGACTCGTCTGAAATCAAGATTTTTGGATCATTTGCCAAGGCACGCGCAATAGCCACACGCTGTTTTTGCCCTCCAGATAGTTGTGAAGGGTAGTTTTCAGCACGATCTGCCAAACCAACCAAGTCCAACAACTTAGCTACTTTAGCCTTCTTTTCTTCCTTGCTGAGTCCAGAGTGTTTGAGGGCAAAGGCTACATTCTCCTCTGCTGTCTTTTGGCTCATCAGGTTAAAATGCTGGAAAATCATCCCGATATCTTGACGTTTACGACGCAACTGCTCTGCCGTCAAGGTGACCTTACCATCAAAAATCACATCGTCGTCAATGGTAATTTTCCCTGCAGATGGTTTTTGCAAGAGGTTAATCACCCGTACAAGGGTTGATTTCCCTGCTCCAGAATATCCAACGATTCCGTAGATATCCCCTTCTTGGATGTGAATGGTCACATCCTTAACCGCTGTGATGCTTCTCTTCTTTTGGTGAAAAGTCACATCAATCTGATCTAACTTGATAATATCTCTACTCATAGCTTCTAATCAGCTCCTCTACTAATTCAATATGGGTGTAATAATCGGCGATTCGCACATTTTCATCTCCACCGTGGTCTCGACTATTGGCATTTCCTAGACCGAAGGCCACCATTGGCACCTCTAGGGCATCAAAGACCGTATGCATAGGTCCTGTCCCCGCTGTCGTCGGCAAGACTGAAACGCCCTGTGGATAGAATTTCTTGGCCAACTCGATCACATTGAGAATGGCTGGTGCGCTCATATCGCTTCGATAGCTCATCTCTCCCAAGGTATAGTATAATTCTACCTTATCAAAGCCATTTTTGTCTAGCTGTTTCCGAATTTTTTCCAGAACATCATGCGGTTCTAAGCCCGGAACCAGACGAACCTCTAGCTTGGCACTGGCTTCTGCAGGCAAAATAGTCTTAACCCCTTGCCCTTGATAACCAGACTGGATTCCTTCGATATTAAGCGCTGGCTCGAAAAAGAAACGTTCTAGAAAGGCCATCCGCTCTTCCTGTAAGAGAGGCAACTCCAAGCCATAGATCCGACTAACTTCCTCTGGGTTTCGTTGACCATAAGTTTCTAGCAAGGCCATTTCTCGTTCATTTGGCTCTTGCACTTCTTCGTACAAGCCTTCAACCAAGATACGGCCATCTGCAGCGCGAAGAGACTGTAGGGCTTGAAGGAGGTACCAGGGAGCTGATTCCACAACCCCACCATAACTCGAATGGATATCCACATCAGCACTTTTTACCTTGGCATCAAAGGTCACAATCCCCTTATTTCCACCAGAAATTTCTAGCTGTTCCAAGGCATTTTTGGTTCCTTGTTCCCAGACCAACAAATCCGCCCCACGGAGTTTATCCGCATGTTTTTCTAAATACTTATCTAGGTCTGTCGAAGCGGATTCCTCCGCACCCTCCATGATAAAACTGATATTGACAGGCAGATCATCATGGTGCTGCATGTATTTTCTCAAAGCACTCAAACGAGCTGTGATATGACCCTTATCATCGTCAACCCCACGCCCATACATAAAGCCATTGCGGACCGAAAGCGTAAAGGGATCCTCTGTCCAGACCTGATCTCCGTCCGCTGGCACAGTGTCATAGTGGTTATAGAAAATCAGGGTCTTGGCATCTGGACGCGAACTCTTGAAATGCGCCATGACAAAAGGCGCCGTATAAGTCTCATCAATCTCCACTTCAGCCCCAACACGCTTGAAAATCTCACCCAGATAGTTGGCAACCTCTTTAAGACCCACCTGTTGGGCAAAGACCGACTTCTTAGAAATCAAGGTACGCAAAACCTCAAAATAATGCTGGGCTACATGATCCTTTTCAAATTTTTCAATCTGTTCTTGTTCACTAGGAAAAACCATATTCTCTCTACCTTTCTATGAACTACTCTTCCTGACAATCCATGCTCTATACAAAAGCAAGAGGTGGAATTTTCTCTCCCACCTCCCTGTTTCTTATTACCAAACTGGTTGATCCAAACCGTCTGATGTTTCTTCGATAACTTTTTTCACGTCATCTGTGTGGTAAGCTGCGATTACTTTCTTGATAGCATCAGCCTTAGGTGATGTTTCCCAATCTTTTTTCGCAACGATGATGTTGTACCATTGTTTTGAGTTTTCATCAGCTTGTTCTTTGAAAAGTGCTTTCTTGTAGTCCAATTTTGCTTCTGTAACGAAGGTATTGTTTACAACGGCAGCGTCAACTGATGACAATGAACGAGCTGTTTGGCTAGCGTCCAATTCAGTGATTTTCAAGTTCTTTGGATTTTCTTTGATGTTGGCAACTGTTGCAAGAGCAGTTCCAGAAACATCCAATTTAATCAAGCCAGCTGATTGAAGCAAGTAAAGCGCACGGCTTTCGTTTGTAGCATCGTTTGGTACAGCGATTTCTCCATTTGCTGGGATGTCTTCTACTTTAGTGTACTTGTTGTCACTTCCATTCAAACCTGAGTAAAGGCGGATTGGAGAGATGTAAGTATCAGCAATCGCTACAAGGTCTTTTCCGTTTTCTTTGTTCCAGTTGTTCAAGAAGTTATAGTGTTGGAAAGCGTTCAAGTCTACTTCGCCATCAGCAGTTGCCTTGTTTGGTTGTGAGTAGTCTGTGAACTCTGTAAATTCCAAAGTGATACCGTCTTTTTTAACCAATTCTTGAACTTTATCCCAACGAGCTTCTTCAGAACCGCTACGGTTAACAGTTGCGATTTTGATAGTTGTTGCATTGTCTGCTTTCTTTTCTGAGTTTCCGCAAGCTGCAAGAGCCAAACCTGCGACTGTAGCAAGGGCTGCTAGGCCAAGCCATTTTTTAATTTTCATGATTCTTTCTCCTTAAAAATAATACCGTACTAGTATCTCACAATTTGTTTGATTTCACAAATTGTTATTAGATAGCCAGATATATAGTTTAAAACTATATCCCTAAAAACTGAGAAATCACCCATCTTACTCAGAATGGATGATTTCAAGAAATTATTTAATATCAGCTTCTGCTGGTAGATAAGTGTCTCCGAAGAATTGTTTAGACAATTTTTCAAGCGTTCCGTCTTTGTAGAGTTCTTTAATGCGTTTGTCTACAAATGATTTCAACTCATCTTGACCTTGAGCAAGAAGCGGGTAAACGTACGGTTGTTGGTCGCTTGGAAGTTCAATGACTTTCAAGTTATCCAAACCTTGGTTCTTGATCACTGTTTCAACACCGATTTTATCAAAAATCTTATAGTCAAATTGGCCATCGCTCAAACGTACCATGATTTGTTGGAAGTCTGCCTTAGTATAGTTAAGGATAGTTGGGTTGTCCGGGTGTTCAGCGTTGTATGCTTCTAACTGCTTAGCTGAGGTAGTGGCTTGAACGACTTCCGTCGATTTTCCACCGATATCAGCGAGAGACTTGATACTAGAGTCATCTTTCTTCACTACAAGGACATTAGGGTTTTGGGCAATTGGTGCGGCATAAAGGTATTTTTCCGCACGTTCTTTAGTGTAGCTAAGATTGTTGACAGCCATATTGTAACGGTCAGCGTCAAGACCAGCAAATACACCTGACCATTCTGTCTTTTCAAATTTGACATCATACTTGTCAGAGTCTTTAAAGATAGCGCGAACGACTTCAATCTCGTAACCAGTCAATTCGCCATTTTCTTCATAGATAAATGGTTTTGGCGAGCCATTGGTTGCAACGATGATTTCTTTCTTGCTAGCTGCTTCTCCCTCTTTCTTAGCACCACCTGAGCAAGCCGCAAGCACACCTGCAGCAACAAGAGCAAGGGCTGCAAGAGATGAGTATTTAACGATTTTTTTCATGTCATTTCCTCCAAAATAGAATACCTTATAATCTTAACAGAAAAAGACTATTTACGCCATTATATGATATCTATATCTATGATAGGTTTTCTTTATGGCTGATTTATACTCAGTGAAAATCAAAGAGCAAACNNCAGTTACATATACCTACGGAAAGGCAAAGCTGACGTGGTTTGAAGAGATTTTCGAAGAGTATTAAAAGACCAAACGCAAGACTGCAATTAAGACCACTCCAAAGAGAACTGTTCCGACTAGATTGCGGTAGCGAAAGGCTACCCAAGCTGTTGGAAAGATGGCTAAGAAGTCCAGCCATTTGATTTGAGGAAGACTCCCAACATTACCTGTCACTACGCTTGAAAGAATCAAGGCAAAGATAATAGAGACGGGCAAGAACTTCAAAAAACGCTCAACGATAGCAGGCAGGCCCTTATACTTGACCAAGATGAAGGGAATCATACGGGGAATCCAGGTCACAAGACCAGAGAAAACAACTGCTAATAAAAGATACTTACTGACCATCTAAAACCACCCCCATTGTACAACCAAGTAGCGTCGCAAACAGAACAGCTAGTGACTGAGACACCACTGTCAAGAGCAAAAAGAAGGACACCGCAACAACTGCTAGAATAATAAGCAGATTGCGGACAGGAATCCGTCTTTGCATAATCTGGAATTGCGAAGCAAAAATGCCGATGAACATCCCAACCAAAGCAAAATCTAAACCAAAGATTTCTGGATTTGGCAGCAGACCACCCAGAGCCGTTCCGACAACTGTTCCCACAAACCAAGCCACATAGCTGTTGAGGTTGTTTCCGTGCATCCACATAGGATTGACCTTGTCTGTATGGGCTAATTCGCCCATCAAAACGCCATAGGTCTCATCTGTCAAGATACTAGACATACCGATATTGTGCCAAAGACTGGTATGACGGAAATAAGTCGACGCATGCAAACTCAACAAAAAGAGACGCAAATTGATTAGAAAATCCGTCATAGCAATAGCTGCCACAGGAGCTTGAACCGCAATCAGTGCCAACATGGCAAACTGGGCACTCCCAGCATAAACAAAGAGGCTCATCAAGCCCATCTCTACAGGTGTCACATAGGGCGCACCGATAATCCCACAGGCAAGGCCAATACTGACATAACCAAGGGTCGTTGGCATAGCTGCCTGCGATCCCTCCCAAAATCCTTTTTCTTTCATCTTTCTCCTCATATTGTCTTAATAGGTGGGCTGAAAAGACTCCAGCCACAGCATGGACTATTATAACACATTCAGGAAAGAGAAAAAAGTCTGTTGATTTTGACCATCATAAAAAGACTGGCAATCCAGTCTCAAATATATATTATAGAAATTCTCCGCTAAATACTTTCACGAATATTCAGAAGCATGACAAAGGCAACTAGAAGAAATAGCAATAAAACAAAGCTAACTGCCAGAGTTCCAAAGCTAGTAGCAATGGTTACCAAAGCTATTGTAAATAAGCTAGGTAAAACAACCGTAATGGCACCGATAGAAGATTGAACTGCTCCCATTGACTCCTCAGGTATTTGTTTAAAGACGAGTTCTTGCAATCTAGGAGAGAGAACACCTGCGAAAAAGGCATCCACGGCACTAAAGATGAGAATCCAGTCAAAACGAACTGTAGCAAATCCTACTAGAAGAAGCAACTGGATGACAAGTGAGGCATAGAGAGCTGTTTTGATAGAAATCATATTTTTCAGATAGCCACTTACAAGACTTCCGACAATCAGGGCTGACAGTTCAAAAGTGGATAGCAAGGCAAGAGATTGACCTGTTTGTAAATTCAAAAAGGGTTGATTCCTCAAAAACAGAGTAGAAACAGGAACTGTAACATTTATCACTGCCTGACTAATAGAAATAATAAACAAAACCAAGAGCACCTTATTCATATTCCATATCAATTTCGATGACTGGAGCAAATGCTGGCAAAAGGATTTTACAGAGAGTCCTTCTTGATAGCTAATCGTTTTTTCTACTTTCAAGAGGTCAGTTTTTATGAAAAGGATACCTAAAAATGCGATTAAAAATGTAAGATCGTTCAGTAAGGAAATAAACTGGATAGATAGAATACCTAGTAAGACTCCTCCTAGAATATTACTGATTGTTTTCACCAAACTGACAGTTGACTGTTTAAATCCAATAGCTTCTGCCAGATGGTCTTGCCCAATAATTCTAATGAAAATCGGAGTGAGCATGGCGCCTGAAAAATAACTCAATGTGTCAGACAAGAGGTTAATCAGACAAATAAATGCTACTAATACTAAAGAAAAGGACTGCCCTGAAAGTGATAAAGAAACGATAGAGTAAAGCAAAAATTTTGCAAAACTAATGACTGTGTATTTTAGGACACGATGATGTTGAAAATCCGCCAAAACTCCCAGAAAGATTTGTAGAACTTGGGGAAGAGTTTCTGAAATCGTGATAAGTAAAATCGCCAGAGGGGCAAAAGACGCATCTGCCACATAATTCAAAAAGGCCAGATAAAAAATCGTATCCCCAAGCGTTGAAATCCACTGGTTGACAGTTAATTGCCTAAAATCTCTATTTTGAAGAAATACTTTCATCACAACTCCTTCTTAAATTCAAATGGGAAGCTTTCCCCAAGGATAGACCGCGATACTACTAACAACCAAAATTACAGTAACATCAAAAGCTGACCAATGCCATTGTAGACTATATGCAGCCCAATAGGCCAATAAATGGACTTGGTTACTCTAAACAAGACTGCAAATATGAGACCGCCACCCATATAAAAGACAAAGTCTGTCAAGACCCAACCGTGATTACTAATGTGCGAGACCCCAAATAAAACAGCGGAACCAAGTACATCTAGCCCCCATTGCTTTCCTTTTTCCAGAGCAGTCATCACTAATCCACGATAAATCATGTCTTCAAAAATGGGACCTGCAATCACAGGATAAAAAAAATACATCAAAAATGCCGTAGCTCCTGTAAAAGTAGGAGCAGCATGTTGATAAGAAATTTCATTTCGAGTAGGTGGGAAAAGAAAAAAGGTGACAAAATTCCAAGCAACAAAAGCAAGCAGAGCTAGGAAGGAATAGAAAAGATAGGATCCTTTAAACTTTCTACTGTTGATTTTCTGCCATTTCCCCGACCAAATCATAGCAATAAGAGCAAATAAAACCACAAGAAAATTCAACATCATATCCGACAGATAATATCCAAAGTCAGATAGCCCAGTAACAAGGTCGCTGCGTAAAACTAGAACACTGAACTTCTGGTCAGCAATAACTAGTAGAAAAGCTATAATAAAGTAGCGGCGTGAGATTATCTTTTTCATTCTATTTTCTCCTATACTATGAAATAAAGACAGCCCCTACCCAAGAAAAGGCAAGGGCTTTGGATATTAATAATGGCGACGATTAACAGTGGAAGAATCATGGTTAAAATATTTCTCCCAGAAATTAGTGATTGACCAAGACGTTCCTAAACCTCCCCAACTACCACCTGGGATAACGGCATTATACCCAAGTTCCCCTCCATAAACTGTCTCCAACTCAGCTTCTGTCAATTCCATTGTTTCTGCAAATTGTAAATTTAACATCTTTTACACTCCTTCAATTATCTTCATTTGTAAACCACTTCTGCGACCTAGGATTTGCTTCAAATGTTTTACAAGGACAGTATAACACGGAAATTGGCTTATTTTAGAAAATCGCATATTTGATATTTTTTCTTATAGAAATTTCAGATTTGCGATTTTGGTGAATTTGATTACTTCTCTGGTATAATAAAGTTATTACTAACAAGGAGGGATATAATGATGAAGAAAAGAAAAATACAACTGATACTCCTGCTTATTTCGGAGTGGGTTATTGTCATCCCGTTTTTAACTAATCGATAAGCTCTTTGTATTGCTGCAAACGCAATTCAAAAAGGGCTGTCAATTGTGGATTTTCTAATACTTGCAGAGATTGGATAAAATTTTCAATCTCTTTTTGGTTGCTTCCCTTGGTTTGAAGAAAAATACTCATTTTCTTTAAAAATTGCCACGATACTTTCTCAAAAACATCGTACGGACGCAACATGCTCTCCAACTCGGCTTCGAAGATTGGGATGTATGAGAAAAGTTTTCGCTCCATGAGCTCTGATATAATATTCAGAAAGCCACTTTTCATATACAGTCTATTATGTACCAACTCTTTAAATTCTTTGGATTTTTCGAGTAAGGAGGTTGATAAAAAGATCAGATTTTGATTGCTCAAGAAGGGCATAGTATTGCAAAAGAGATAGAGTTCAAACCAGGTCCAAGACTCGATAGCATAGAGATAGGTGGTCAAAAACTCGCTATCCTCCTCTGCTAGTGGGTAGCTTTTATCTAGTGAGTGGATGGCATCTTTGATTACAATAGCATTCAAACGACGATAGGTCTCTGCCATCTGTTCTTGCTTGATTTTCTCCAATAGTTGCTCTAAGCCAGCGATATCTTGGTGGGCAAAGCGATCCACAACCTTTCGACCGATTCGCATATGTGGAGATTCTTGATAGTTGTTGAGCTTGTGCCCAAACTCATCAAAGGTCACATTTATACCTTGGATGGCTAGGATCAACTTATCTGCAGACAGCATAGACTGTCCTAGTTCAAACTTGGATAGCTGAGAAGCTGTTAGTCCAGCACAAGCCACATCTGACTGCTTGAGCTTTCTAGCCAGGCGCAGTTCCTTGTAAAATTCCCCCAATTCCATTTTTTCAATCATCCTACCACCTCCTAGCTTTTGCATATTATATCATTATTTGTGTTCATTTGTCAAAATATTCTGATAGTTAGAAAAAATAAAAAAGCCAGCCTTAAGCTGACTCTTTATTCTATGGTATCAAAAGCGAGGCTTGGTTTGGCATTGAGGTCCAAGTTTGCAAAGTTTTCTTTGTTCCACTCGCTGACACTGGCATAGGCAATCATACCTGCATTGTCTCCGCAGAGACGCAGAGGTGGAATGATGACATTGACATCTGTGATTTCAGTTGCTAGGCGTTCTCTGAGACCTTTATTGGCTGCCACGCCACCTGCCACGACAAGGGTTTTAACAGGGTATTTCTCCAAAGCCTTCTTGGTTTTAGCCATGAGAATATCCAGTACAGCTGCTTGGAAGGAAGCACACAAATCCTCTGTAGACAGACTTTCTCCCTTTTGCTCAGCATTGTGGTGAAGATTGATAAAGGCAGATTTCAAACCTGAGAATGAAAACTCCAGATTATCCTCCTTAATCATGGCACGAGGGAAATCATAAATATCCTGCCCCTGATGAGACAACTCGTCAATCTCACGACCTGCAGGATAGGTCAAGCCCATGACGCGGCCGACCTTATCATATGCCTCACCAACCGCGTCATCTCGCGTTTCCCCAACAATCTTATAATCTCCTGCCTCAGAAACATAAACTAACTCTGTGTGTCCACCGCTAACCAAAAGAGCTAGCAAGGGAAACTCCAAAGGCTCCACACTCTGAGCGGCCATGAGGTGACCAGCCATATGGTTAACAGGAATCAGCGGAAGTCCATGAGCCCAAGCAAAGGCCTTAGCAGCTGACAAGCCAACTAGCAAGGCTCCGACCAAGCCTGGTCCATAGGTAACCGCAACAGCTGTCACATCCTCTTCCGTAATCCCTGCTTCTGCTAGCGCCTCCTCGATACAGGCTGTAATGACCTCGACATGGTGACGACTGGCTACTTCAGGCACTACGCCCCCAAAACGTTTGTGACTCTCAATTTGACTAGCAATGACATTGGACAAGAGCTCATCGTCGTTTTTCAGGACGGCGACACTGGTCTCATCACAGGATGTCTCAAATGCTAAAATATATCTATCCTTCATCTATTTCTCTCTTCATGATAATGGCGTCCTCGACTGGGTCATGGTAGTAGGCCTTTCGCTCAGCGATGACTGCCATCTTTTCTTTCTTGTAAAATGCTTGCGCTCGTTGATTTGACTTTCTGACTTCGAGGAAAATCTCCTTATCTGTTGGCAATTGAGCAAACAAGGTTGATGCAATTCCTTGACCTTGATAGGTTTGTTTGACAGCGATTTGCAGGACTTCTACCTCAAAAAGATTCTCCTGCACAGCTAGAAAGCCAATCACTTCTACCCCATCATAAGCAAGAGCATACCAAGTCTGATCTTGGGACAGGTCTGCTTGGATTTGTTCCAGCGTCCAAGGACTGACTGGGTAAACAGTTGCCATGACAGCGTAGATGGCTTGAGCTAGGTCAGTCTGTCTTTGGATTCGTTTGATCTCTATCATAGGAGTTTAATATAAGACTCACCAGACTCGGTATGGTTCTTGAGCCAGTTTTCCTCAGCCTCAACACGTTTGAGGTAGTTCGGCACAAAATCATGCAAGGAGTCTGCTTCCTTATCCCAAGCCCAAAGAGCAAGATTGGCTGCATTTGGCAAGGTTTCTTTGTAATTAGTCCTTGGCAAGTGTTCTTGAATCTGCTCAACAAAGGGGCCAACTTCTCCGACAAAGGTTACCTGACTAGCCCCCTTGATTAACTCAATCACTCGCTCAAAAGGCAGGTGTGCTTCTGGCATGACAGGTTTGGCATTTTCATAAAATCCTGCATAAACATTGTTGCGACGCGCATCCATCAAAGGAACGAACAAGCCTTCTTGTTGGTAGGGCACCAGAGCCAAGAGACTCGACATACCAACCAACTCGATGTTTAGAGTGTGAGCTAAGGTTTTGGCAGTTGCCACCGCAATTCGCAAGCCTGTGTAGCTACCTGGCCCTTCCGCCACCACGATTCGATCCAAATCTTTGGGCGTCCAGTCCACACTCGCCATCAAAAAATCGATGGCAGGCATAAGGGTAATACTGTGATTTTTCTTAATATTAATCGTCGTCTCGGCAAGAACCTGCTTATCCTCTAAAATAGCGAGAGAAAGAGCCTTGCTAGACGTATCAAAAGCTAATACTTTCATAACACATTCCTATCTTTTTTCTGCTTACTATTATACTACAAAAGCTGGCACATGGGAATTTTCTTTATCCCCAAACAAGAGTGCCCTCACTTAACTAAAAATAATTTAAAAAAATGTTCACTTTTCCTTTTCTTTTACGAATATAAAAGTGAACAAGAAAAAAGGAGGAAAGTTCAATGACAAATTTTGACGTTCTTGACAATCAATTTTTATCCTTATCTGAAAATGAATTATCAGATATTGATGGCGGTCTCGCTCCCTTGGTTATCTTTGGAGTAGCAGTATCTTGGAAAGCTATTGCAGGTGGAACAGCACTTATAGGTTCTGGTTTGGCAGCTGGTTATTTTTTAGGAGGAGATTAATATGATGAAAGATTTGAACAACTATTGTGAAATTTCTACTAAGGAATTGCAAGAAATAAAGGGTGGCTTTGGTGTAGGTGTTGGTATCGCTTTATTTATGGCAGGTTATACCATTGGAAAAGACCTTCGTAAAAAGTTTGGTAAGTCATGCTAGATAAAAAACACATTTTTAGAAGGATAAATTTTATTATCTTTATCTCTTATAGTTTGCTCAGCATTCTCAATGATTTAAACATGACTACTATCCCTTTACCAATTGATCTATCTGTTTGTATTGTTTTATTTTTATGCTTCAACTCTATTTTTGAGCAGAACAATGACTCCCATAAAAATAATAAGCTCTGAAAATTCCATTGTCATGTCATTTTAGAAAAATGCAAAGACCACCTCATCTTGATAGATGGGGTGGAATTTTCGTGTCATAAATTTACTATCTTTTGCCACCAAACAAAAAGCCCCAGCATAAGCGGGGCATCTAAGCATTTAATCCAAAGTAAAATACAAACCAAACGACATAGGTTACAAGGAGGAGAAAAAGCGAGTAGAGAGTCACAAAGGTAATTTTCCACAAGAACTTGGTTTGTCGTCGTTCCAGTTTGGTAAATAGAAGATTACCCGCATAAACGCAAGCAACAAAAACAATAAAAGCTACCAAGCGAGCTCCGATAGCAAAAGCAAATAAGTTATACATAGAGCAACCTCCTTAGTTTAAATTTATCTTAATAAGTAAAGTGAAATATTGCATAAGTATCCATTTTTAATATCGCAAATATATTTTTTAAAGACATAAACACATCTACAAGCGCCTATAAACAGAAACCTTAAAAGATAAGTTAAAACTTATAAGATAAGATTCTGTTCATAGACACCAATACTCATATCAACACTTTTACGTAACAACTCATATTTTACAAAAACTTGGTCTTATACGAATCTAGAAAATAGAACCACAGCTGCTCTTGCATATGCTCCTTTAGTTGTATTCCAAGCATTATTTGCTACAATAGGAGATAATCTTATTAGGAATGCGGCATTGCAACTTCTATTATCTGCTAAAAATCCCTTAAAACACTTATCATGATAGAAACAAGCCATATCTAAATCATCAATAGCTGGAATAGAATATCCATTATTTCCCATAACCACAATAATTACCATAAGAGCCTATAGGAAAAAGAGAGCGATCCATTCTAGCCAAATCAGTTGACTCTCCGTTAGTCTCTATATCCGTTACGATTTCGTTTAAAACACGCCTACCTCCAAAGCTTCATTATCTAAACCAAGCTCCTCTGCTTTATCTAATCTAACTACAGGGAAAGCATGTTCATTCAATTCGGTAACTTTATCCAATTCAGAAGTATCTATAAAGTTAAACATAATATCAATAGCACTAAACAATATAGTTTCCGAATTATTTCCTTTCCAGCTTATACTATTTCTTTCTATTATTATAGCATATACTTTTTGATATTGCAAGCGTTTACCAAAGAAATCGTCCCATGACTTTCTCGTTTCCGTCTTTTACTAATTTTTCATTTTGTGGTATAATTGAAATAATTGTAACGAATCAAGGTCAATCTAGACACAAAATGGAATGAAATCAAGCAAATCTATGCTAAAAGTTTGGAATAAGCTGACCTGTAAAATAGAAAGGAACTATATGATTTACAAAGTTTTTTATCAAGAAACAAAAGAACGTAGCCCACGTCGTGAAACAACACGCGCACTATACCTAGACATCGATGCCAACTCAGAACTTGAGGGCCGTATCGCTGCTCGCCAACTTGTCGAAGAAAATCGCCCAGAGTACAATATCGAGTATATCGAACTCTTGTCTGACAAATTGCTAGATTACGAAAAAGAAACTGGCGCCTTCGAAATTACGGAGTTCTAATATGGCCTACACTCTTAAACCTGAAGAAGTCGGCGTTTTTGCCATCGGTGGTCTGGGAGAAATCGGGAAAAATACATACGGAATTGAATACCAAGATGAGATTATCATCGTCGATGCTGGGATTAAATTCCCAGAAGATGACTTGCTGGGTATCGACTATGTCATTCCTGACTACTCATACATCGTGGACAATATCGACCGCGTCAAGGCTGTTTTAATCACACACGGACACGAGGACCACATTGGTGGGATTCCGTTCCTGCTCAAGCAAGCAAATGTCCCTATCTATGCTGGACCACTTGCCTTGGCTTTGATCCGTGGGAAACTCGAAGAACACGGCCTCTTGCGCAACGCCAAACTTTACGAAATAAACCACAACACTGAGTTGACCTTTAAAAATCTCAAGGCAACTTTCTTTAGAACGACTCACTCTATTCCAGAGCCTTTGGGAATTGTCATTCATACTCCGCAAGGAAAAATCATCTGTACGGGCGACTTCAAGTTCGACTTTACTCCAGTTGGAGAACCTGCAGACTTGCATCGTATGGCTGCCCTTGGTGAAGAAGGCGTGCTTTGTCTTCTGTCTGACTCAACAAATGCAGAAGTGCCAACCTTTACCAACTCTGAAAAAGTCGTTGGTCAGTCCATCATGAAGATTATCCAAGGCATTGAAGGACGTATCATCTTTGCATCCTTTGCCTCAAATATCTTCCGTCTCCAGCAAGCAACTGAAGCTGCTGTTAAGACTGGACGTAAGATTGCGGTCTTTGGTCGTTCTATGGAAAAGGCCATTGTCAACGGAATCGACCTTGGCTACATCAAAGCTCCTAAGGGAACCTTTATCGAGCCAAATGAAATCAAAGACTACCCTGCTGGCGAGGTTCTGATCCTCTGTACAGGTAGTCAGGGCGAGCCTATGGCAGCCCTCTCTCGTATCGCCAACGGAACCCACCGTCAGGTACAACTCCAACCCGGTGATACCGTTATCTTCTCTTCAAGCCCAATCCCTGGAAATACGACTAGCGTCAACAAGCTGATTAACATCATTTCTGAAGCTGGTGTCGAAGTTATCCACGGTAAAGTGAACAATATCCATACATCTGGACACGGTGGCCAGCAAGAGCAAAAACTCATGCTCCGCTTGATTAAGCCAAAATACTTCATGCCTGTCCACGGTGAATACCGCATGCAAAAAGTCCATGCTGGACTAGCAGTGGATACTGGTGTTGAGAAGGACAATATCTTTATCATGAGTAATGGTGATGTGCTTGCCCTTACTGCTGACTCAGCTCGTATTGCAGGTCATTTCAACGCCCAAGACATCTATGTCGATGGAAATCGTATCGGTGAAATCGGCGCAGCTGTCCTCAAAGACCGTCGTGATCTATCTGAAGACGGTGTCGTTTTAGCAGTCGCAACTGTTGACTTCAAGTCGCAGATGATTCTATCTGGTCCAGACATCCTCAGCCGAGGCTTTGTCTACATGAGAGAGTCTGGCGACCTGATTCGCCAAAGCCAGCGTATCCTCTTCAATGCCATTCGTATCGCACTGAAAAACAAGGATGCTAGCGTGCAATCTGTCAATGGTGCCATTGTCAACGCTATTCGCCCCTTCCTCTATGAAAATACCGAACGTGAACCGATTATCATCCCGATGATCCTCACACCAGATGAAGAATAATACTCTTCGAAAATCTCTTCAAACCACGTCAGCTTCGCCTTGCCGTATATATGGTTACTGACTTCGNNCAAAGCAGTGCTTTGAGCAACCTACGGCTAGCTTCCTAGTTTGCTCTTTGATTTTCATTGAGTACAAGTCAACAAAACAGCCCCGTCTTCGGAGCTGTTTTTCTCTATGCTTTCTTTTGAGATTAAAACTCAATGAAAATCAGACCAGAAGGCTAGGAAAATGCATAACTTGAGTTAGCTCCCATAGTTCGGGGAACTATGGGAGGTTGGAGATGAATCAAAGCCAAGCTTTGAACTCATTCGTAAGAAGCCGACGACGTATCATTTTGATTTTTGAAGAGTTTTAGAAATACTACGATTTTTACCTTCCAGATACACCATCAAAATAGAAATATCTGCTGGGTTTACTCCCGAAATACGGCTGGCTTGACCGATGGTTTCTGGATTGATGAGTTTGAACTTCTGACGAGCTTCGGTTGCGATAGAATCAATGTCATCCCAATCAATATTGGCTGGAATGCGTTTTTCTTCCATACGTTTCATCTTAGCAACCTGGTCCATGGCTTTGGAAATATAGCCTTCGTACTTGATTTCTGTTTCAATCAATTCGATAATCTTGTCATCCAAGTCCTCTGCAGCTGGTCCGATGAAGGCCACCACATCTTGGTAAGAAACTTCTGGACGGCGAAGGAACTCCTTGGCTGTCACTGCATCTGTCAACGGCTTGAAGCCCATCTCCTCAACCTTGGCATTGGTTTCCTTGACTGGCTTGAGTTTGATGCTGTCTAGGCGTTTCATCTCATTTTCAAATTGATTTTTCTTGATTTCAAAGCGAGTCCAGCGTTCATCATCCACAAGACCAATCTCACGGCCCATCTCAGTCAAACGCATATCAGCATTGTCATGGCGGAGAATGAGGCGGTATTCAGCACGACTGGTCAAAAGGCGATAAGGCTCAATCGTTCCCTTGGTCACCAAGTCATCAATCATCACCCCGATATAACCGTCACTGCGCTTCAAAATCAACTCAGGTTTACCTTGGATTTTCAGAGCCGCATTGATCCCAGCGATAATCCCTTGGCCTGCTGCCTCTTCATAACCTGACGTTCCATTAGTCTGACCAGCAGTGAAAAGTCCGGAGATTTTCTTGGTTTCCAGAGTCGCACGCAACTGGTGTGGCAAGACCATATCGTACTCGATGGCATAACCTGTTCGCATCATCTCTGCATTTTCCAAACCTTTGATAGAATGAACCAGCTCACGTTGCACATCTTCAGGTAAACTGGTTGAGAGGCCTTGGACATAGACTTCCTCTGTATTGCGCCCTTCTGGCTCTAGGAAAAGTTGGTGGCGTTCCTTGTCTGCAAAGCGCACAATCTTGTCCTCAATCGACGGACAGTAACGAGGGCCCACTCCCTTGACCACACCTGTAAACATAGGCGCACGGTGGAGGTTGTTTTGGATAATCTCATGACTGGTACCATTGGTATAGGTCAACCAGCATGGCACTTGATCCTTGACATAGTCCTCATCACGTGAAGTATATGAGAAGTGATTTGGCGCTTCGTCTCCTGGCTGAATCTCTGTCACATCATAATTGATAGAAGAAGCCTTGACACGTGGAGGCGTCCCTGTCTTGAAACGACCAATTTCGAGTCCCAGTTCCTTGAGATTATCAGCAAGGTTAATAGAAGCTAGGCTGTGGTTAGGGCCTGATGAGTACTTGAGATCTCCGATGATAATTTCCCCACGAAGGGCCGTCCCTGTCGTCACGATAACAGCCTTAGCAGCATATTCTTGATGGGTAGCTGTACGCACACCGACAACCTTGCCGTCTTCCACTAAAATCTCATCAATCATGGTTTGACGAAGGGTCAGATTTTCTTGATTTTCAACCGTCTTGCGCATTTCCTTAGAGTAAAGTTCCTTATCAGCCTGCGCACGAAGGGCACGGACGGCTGGCCCCTTCCCTGTGTTAAGCATCTTCATCTGGATGTAAGTCTTGTCAATGGTTTTGGCCATCTCGCCACCGAGGGCATCGACTTCACGCACGACAATCCCCTTGGCAGAACCACCGATAGAGGGATTACAAGGCATGAAAGCCAGCATTTCAATATTGATGGTCGCAAGCAGGACCTTACAGCCCATACGGCTAGCGGCCAAGGAAGCCTCAACCCCAGCGTGTCCCGCACCAATTACAATAATATCGTATTCTTCAGTAAAATGATAAGTCATGTTTCTCTCCTATTCCTCAAGATGAATGTGTCTTAGTTGGCCTTCCCAATCTGGTAGGGCTGTTTTTAAAAAGGCTGGAACTAGCTGGATATTCTGGAGCTTATCCAAGTCAATCCACTCACAGGGCTGCCTTTTCTCATCTTCCTGCATGGTCAACGGGGCATCTTCAAGCAAATCCACCAGATAATGAAACTCGATATTGTGATAGGAAACGCCGTCCACTTCAAAACGATTTTCAACCACAAAAGCTAGCTGCCCAGCTTGAGATTTAACACCCAGTTCTTCCTTCACTTCACGGACTACCGCGTCTTCCGTTTTTTCGTTAACTTGAATCGCACCGCCGATAATGTAATACTTGCCCTTGTCTTTGGTGACTAGAAGCTTGCGATTTTGAAGAATCAAAGCTGTCGCCCGAACACCAAAAACCGTATTGTCTACTTTTGTCCGAAAGTCTTGTTGAGTCATTCTTGTCCTTTCCCTTAAACGACACAAAAACAGTCAAAACTACAAAGAAGTGCAGGACAAAAAAGCCTGCAACATCCATGAGCTTTGACCATCATTTCTATTGCTGTTATTATTGTAGCAAATTGAGAAAATTTGTCAATCTAAATGTACTGACAAACTTGTCCATCGCGGTAAGCATTGTCAATCAAACCACCACCTAGACACTCTTCGCCATCGTAAAAGACAACTGCCTGTCCTGGTGTAATCGCGCGTTGTGGTTCCGCAAAGATGACCTCTGCCTTGTCTCCTTTGACATGGACGGTCACCTTAGAGTCAGGCTGACGGTAACGGAATTTAGCCGTACATTCTAGCGTAAACTCTTCTGGCATTTCACGAGTAAAGTGGACTTGACTGGCTTCTAGGCTAGTTGACATGAGCGAATCATGGTAGAATCCTTGTCCTACATAGAGAATATTCTTGCTTAGATCTTTTCCGACAACGAACCAAGGGGCATTGTCACCGCCGTGTTGCCCACCGATACCGAGTCCGCCACGCTGACCGATTGTATAGTACATAAGACCTGCATGCTCGCCCATATCGCGACCATCCACAGTCATCATGCGACCAGGCTGAGCTGGCAGGTAGTTGCTGAGGAAGTTTTTAAAGTTCTTTTCTCCGATAAAGCAAATCCCTGTCGAGTCTTTCTTCTTAGCAGTCGAAAGGCCTGCTTCTTCTGCTAGTTTTCGAACTTCAGGCTTTTCCAAATGTCCTAGTGGGAACATGGTTTTTTGAAGTTGTTCTTGCGAAAGTTGGCTGAGGAAATAGGTCTGGTCCTTGCCATTGTCCACGCCACGAAGCATGTGAACAGTGCCGTCCTCATCACGCGCCACTCGAGCATAATGCCCAGTCGCTACATAGTCTGCCCCCAAGGTCATGGCATAGTCCAAAAAGGCCTTGAACTTGATTTCCTTGTTGCACATAACGTCCGGATTTGGCGTGCGCCCTGCACGGTATTCCGCTAGGAAATACTCAAAAACGCGGTCCCAGTACTCTTTTTCAAAATTGACAGAGTAGTAAGGAATACCAATCTGGTCTGCCACCGCAGCCACATCCTTATAATCTTCGGTCGCCGTACAGACGCCGTTTTCATCTGTGTCATCCCAGTTCTTCATGAAGATACCGATCACATCGTAGCCCTGCTCCTTGAGCAAAAGAGCCGTCACCGACGAATCAACACCACCACTCATCCCCACAACAACACGTGTTTTAGAGTTATCACTCATGGTAAGTCTCCCATCTATTCGTTTATTTATACCCCTCAAAATTCTATTTACTATGACTTTCAATAGAATTTCTTCGAGTATAGTCTTTTCGTTTGCTTTTAGGACTAGGCAACGAGTCGCAGGCATAACTTGAGTTCGCTCAATTAGTCTGGGAGACTGATTGAGGTTATAAATCAGACAAGCTCAGCTTGAATCTCATTTCGAGTTAACGACGTAATAAAAGATAAACGAAATGACTAGTTCACGATTGAAGGTCGTGTGTGCTTTAACGATTGAAGGTCGCTTGAGCAGTATTCATTATAACATGCTTGGTTAGAGAAGACAAGGAAAGGAGCCAATCTTGACTCCTTTATTGAAGAAATTGTTTTAACCTTGTCCTTTCTTTTCTAAGCCGAAAATGAAATGGTAATCGATAAAGATGCCCATGATTGAATAGGCACATAAAATATCCTATACTTACCTTCCATTATTCCGTGATTGAATGTATTTATACTGGACTAAAATCAAA
>NZ_VMLM01000017.1:12820-28107 GCF_013276695.1 Streptococcus sp. 4155 | reverse complement strand
CACGGGTGGTTATGACTTAAGGAATAGGAATGAAAAGTAAGAAGTTAAAATTATACTCAATGAAAATCTCTTCAAACCACATCAGCGTCGCCTTGCAGTCTGTATCTTACTGACCAAGCTATGGTGGACTTAGAATAGGTGATTTGGAGCGTCCTAGCGGCTAGGAAATGCTGATCATAGTCCTTTGCTGAGGATAGGGTGTTTCAATATTCAACACTCAACACTCAACTGTTGACCTAATTGATAGGAAGGGAATTACTATAAAATACTCAGGTTTCCATCATATTTCTTGAAACGATTGTGTAATTAAAATGTAACAATATTGTAATATTGGCACAAAAAGGTGTTGTACATATATAAATGTAGTATAACTGTTTCGCTATTTGTTAAAAAATAGGCTGTATTAAAAGGTTTTATATGTCTGTGCATATATATATATTGTCGCTTTTTTCTTGCCTTTCCTGACTCTATCTTGTCAGCGAGGAGGTTGACTTGTATGTCAGAAGTGTTACTATATGATTGATATATTATCGACTGTCGGCTTTTTGCGCGCTTTCTAAGCTCGGGGAAGCTCTCAGATGAGGAAAGGATTCACTTATGTTCAAGAAAAAGAATGATGGCAATGGAGAGAAAATTTTCCGTTATTCCATTCGTAAATACCATTTTGGGGCTGCTAGTGTTGCGGTTGCGGCATTGATGTTTTTCGCAAATGGGGTGCAAGCGCAGGCACCTGCAGTATCTTCGGCAACAGCCAGTGATGTAGTTGCTGGATCTGCTGGAAATTCAGATGGGGAACCACAGGAGTCAGATGGGGAAGAGCCAGAGAAGGTCTCTCAGACTGAACCGTCGGCTGAGCTCCAGTCTGCAGGGGAGTCAAACTCTCCAGAGACTAAAATCGAGGACGCTAGTAAGGGGCAGGAAACAGCTGGCCTTGTTCCTACCAAACCAGAGACGAAGCCAGCTGCTCAAGAAACTTCTCAAGGAGGAGCAGTAAAAGAGCAAGACCAGCCCACATCTGCCACTAAAACGACAGAAGCTAAATCACTCCAAGGCAATCTGCAAGCTTTGTTGGAAAAACTAACTCTTAGCTCCATGAAAGCGCTCCACGATGAAGTGGAAGCAGGTCTAGCAGCAGCTAAGGCAGTTTTGGACGATCCAAAAGCGACGCAAGCGCAGGTTGATGAGCAAGTAAGAGCTATGGAAGAACTGACGAGCCGTGTCAATCAAGCCTTGGAGCCATCGCTACCAAAATTGACAGACTTGGGTGAAGCAAGTTCGACAAATAATAAGCTTGTCGAACCAAACGGAACTGCAACTGAGCAAGCAACTGGTGGAAAGCGTCGTAAAAGAGGGGGAACAATCGAGCCTGGAGCAGTTGCGAACCAAGTTAGTCCAACTGATGGAGGAAAGGAAGCAGCACCTGAAGCCAACTCTCAATCTACTCCACGAGAACTCCCAACCTACACTAATACGACAGAAGGTGAAAACGGCGTCTATAGACTAAAAGATGAATTAGAGTCTATTGTCAAACGACTTAAAGAAAATCAAGCGTCGGAAGATAAAATCCAAGCAGCAAAAGCAGCAGCTGATAAGTTCACTGAAGCCTTTTCTAAAGGCGATACCATCAGCCAAGAAGATTTTGCCGCTGCCCTAGTCGACCTGAAAAAATCCCGAGACCTCATCGAAGGAGTGCTGGAAGAAAAATATGGTGAGGAAACTACAGCTGGAGGAGTAACTCCTCAACCACGTGATGGTGGCTACTCTGACTTTCGTAGTTCGAGAGTTACAAGAGCTGCAAGAGCTGGCGAAAACTACTCTGAAGCCTTTAGAACAGCTCAAGAAAGTTATTTTGAGAAATCAGGTGATAGGGGAAATTCTCCTTATGATAAGTATACCTATGTTTTCTATTCAAATAGAAAATATAGAGATAACTCAACGAAGCTGGTATCAGAGGCTGAAAAATATATTAAAGCTACAGTAACATCAACGGAAGATGGATTTCATTGGGATATTGAAATTAATAATCAGCACAGGAGATTACCGGGGAATACACAAGTTTGGTTTACTGTTCCTTCGGGTCAAGAATTTAAACACAATTCGGATGCTTTTAGCATAACAGAAAAAAGTGGAGGAACTACAACTAGATCTCCAAATACTAGTAGTATTTTAGAACTACTTAGAGACTCAAGAGCGCAATTTGGTAGGGTTACTAAAGGGACTACGACGTCTACTGGCGTTAATAATAGATTCACATTGAATCCAATGCCGTCTGGAAGTCTAAACGATTTGGCAAGGAGGGGACCTAGAGGAACCAATCCTTATGAGAGACGAGCTGAAAGCCGAGAAAATCAAAAGGTTTCAGATGGAAAGTTTGACATTATCAATTCAAGTAGAGGAGAGTTATACTATTTTGAATTGCCCAATAGTGACAGAAAATATAGATTGTCATTTAATACCGTGGGAAATAATGATGTTAAAAAACTGGTATATGCTTTTGGATTAAGAGGCAGAGAGGGGGCCGAATTATTTCTTGCAAACCAATGGCATGCCAGAACATATGCCGAGGCAAAAGGTGATGCTAAGGATGAAATAGAGAAAGCGAGACAACGTAAAAATGATAGCCTTGGTAAGAATGGAAGCCTTTCGTCTGTAGAGCGAGATGGTGCTACTGCAATAGTTAATACCTATGCACGTCAAGCTACACGCGATATTGAAAATGCCGACAGCCTTATTAAGGTGGATGATGCCTTGCACAAGGGGTTGGAAAATATTAACGGCGTGAACCCGATAGGGAAAGATTTGCCAAAAGAAGCTATCAAACAAGCCGCAAATACTAAACGAGGTGAGATAGACAAACAAGCAGGCTTAACAGATGAAGAAAAAGCTACAGCTAAGCGAACAGTAACAGAGAAAGAAACAACAGCAGTCTCAAACGTAGATACAGCAACAACAAATACAGCGGTAGATACAGCCAAAACTACAGGAGTTACTGAAATTAATAACGTTACAGCCACAGGAACTGCTAACACTCAAGCTAAGCAAGAACTACGCAGAAAAGCTGACGAGAAGAAAAACGCTCTAGCAGGAACTCCTCATATCACAAATGAAGAGAAGGAAGCCGCTAATCGTCAAGTAGAGGCAGCAGTTACAGCAGCGGAAGCTGAGATTGATAAAGCTAAGACACAAACTGATGTAGAGAATGCGAAGACTGCTGGTATTGCTGAAATCAATAAGGTCACAGCCACAGCAAGCGCCAACAATGGTGGCAATACTAACACCGGTGGTAACACCAACAATGGTGGCAACACTAACAATGGTGGCAACACTAACGCTGGTGGCAACACTAACACCGGTGGCAACACTAACAATGGTGGTAACACTAATAACGGTGGCAACACTAATAACGGTGGCAACACCAACACCGGTGGCAACACTAATAACGGTGGCAACACTAACACCAGTGTGACACCACCAATCCGTAACCGGAGAAGTGTAACCTTTGCTGGTGGCACTCAATCGAGTCAAGAGAAACAGGTTGATAAATCCGTCTTAAGAGATTTGATTGGAGACTTGGAAACTCGTTTGAAAGACTTGGATGGTATTGATCAATCTGTCATCGACGCTGTGAAGATCATTCTCGGAGAGGGTCAAGAAGCCCTTAGAAATACTGACTTGACGGAAGCAGACTTGAGAGAGATGACTGCTAAGATCAAAGAAGCACTCGAATCCTTGAAAGGTAAGCAAGCGACTAAGGATAAAGAGGAAATGCAAGAAACAAGCAAAGAGCAAGGTCATCTTCCATATGGTACCATGATTGCTAGCCTGCTCGCCTTTCTTGGTCTCCTTCTCTTCCTCATCGCTCGTCGCAAGAAAGAGTCAGAACTCAAGAAATTGACCAAGGAATTGACTAAGGTTCTGCAAGAAAGCGACCTTACAAGTGTAGATGCGAAAGTTCTCGACCAAGCACGAGAAGCTCTCGCTCAAGCAGTTGCTTTCCTAGCCAATGAGAAAGAGTCTGACCACACAGAAGATGAATTGATTGAGAAACTCAAAGCTATTCTTGCTCAGTTAAAATAAGTCAAACTTAGCCGAGTCGGAAACCAGCTAGAATAGTGATTGATAGAATGTTGGAAAAACTCAATTTGAGGTGAACATTCAGAAAATCTTTCTCTGATAAAACGCATAATATCAAGCTTTTTAAGGCAAGGTATTATGCGTTTTTATCATTTTGAAACTTTTTGTTCCATCCTTTTTGTGATATTTTTCCCTTATTTCACAAATATTTCATATTTAGATTTTATAATAAGTTATAGTTCAGTTTTTACTATACTTTGATATTCAAATATGTTATACTATGATTATCAAAGTAAATGAAAGGGGTTACGAACATGACGCCAGAAGAAATGTACCTGACAGATCGATTGGATGTACAGATAGCTCATTTTTTAAAGAAAAGTGTTCAACATCGTAGACGCTATAAGGTATTAAAAATAACAGAAATCGTGGCAGGTTTTCTCATAGCGGTCTTTTGTGCTATTCCTATGCCAGGTGATCGCTACCGTTTGATTTCAGTTGCCTTGTCCAGTCTAGGCTTGCTGTGTGAGGGGATTCTCAATTTGTATAATGCCAAGGAACACTGGATTTCTTACCAAAAAACTGCGCAACTCCTGGAAAGGGAAAAATTCCTCTATCAATGCCAAACGGAGAAATATGCAGGAAAGACCAAGGCTTTTGCCCTATTTGTCAAGACATGCGAAGGTCTTATCTCAGAGGAAATCAACCAGTGGGAAAGTATCCAGTCAAAAGAAGTGGCAGCTAGTGCAGATGCTCCAGAGAAAAAAGAGTAGGAGGTGGAGGAAATGTATCAATCCAGCTACCTGTCACCCTTGCTCTGGTTGAAAAAAGAAGCTGATAAGGAAAAGATGAGCGCGACTCAGTGCCAGATATTTTTCTTTTACTATCAAATGTTTGAACTCTTATTTGCTAGAGAAAGCGACTTGAGAGACTTGTGTCTGGGAAGGCAAGGTTTTTATTTCTCGCAGTTAGAGAAAGGTTTGCTTTCTGGAGTTTCCCACTTTCTAAAAAACTTGGAGGGTAAGGGTACTCTCAAGACTAACCAAGAAGTATCAGCTCGCAAAGCCCTTTTTCTAGCCTTGACAACTAGCCAGTCAGATTGGCAGGAGTTGGCTCCTGTTTTTGATTTTTATCAGTCTGTCGGGAGACTTGAACATCCTTCTCTCTTGAGTTCTCAGGACAGACAAGATCTGATGTGGATTTACCAGTCAGCTTTGGAGAAGGATTATAGTGTCAAGGTAATTGGCGACAAGCATTTTGTATTGAAGAGACAAGATGCTACTAAATTGACAGCGCGCCAAACTCAAACTTTGGAAATTCTGAGTCAATCAGAAGACTTGGTCAATCCTGTCTATGTTACATTAGGAGAAAAGGGGGTGCTCTTGCTTGATTAAGAGAGGAGATGTTGTAGCTCTTTATTTGCCTTTTCCGACTATTAGTAGCGATTTGGCTGTGAAGAACCATATGTATATTTGTATTGACAACAGTATGACTAAAAACAAAGAGTTAGTTAAAAATCAGACCTTCAAACCAGCTCTCTTGACCAGACGTTTGGTCAAGAACTTTATGATAGAAGAGCCGGATTTAGCTCGTAATCCTTTTACAAGACCAACCTTGATTGACTTAGATAAGGTATTTATGTTGGATAATACGGTCATTCCGACTTCTTATCTAGCCAGACGGCGACGCAATGTCTCAGAAGAATTGTACGAGGAAATTTTGGATCACTTAGTCCAACCACGGCTGATTTCGCTGAACAAGTCTGAGTTTATGCAACTCAATCCAGGAACTTATTAGGAGGTAGAAGATGACAAATAAAGCAGTAAATGACTTTATACTAGCTATGGATTACGATAAAAAGAAACTCTTGACCCATCAGGGAGAGAGTATTGAAAATCGTTTCATCAAAGAGGGGAATCAGCTACCCGATGAGTTTGTTGTTATCGAAAGAAAGAAGCGGAGCTTGTCGACAAACACAAGTGATATTTCCGTGACGGCTACCAACGATAGTCGCCTCTATCCTGGAGCACTTCTCGTAGTGGATGAGACCTTGTTAGAGAATAATCCCACTCTTCTTGCGGTCGATCGTGCCCCGATGACTTATAGTATTGATTTGCCTGGTTTGGCAAGTAGTGATAGCTTTCTCCAAGTAGAAGACCCCAGCAATTCAAGTGTTCGCGGAGCGGTAAACGATTTGTTGGCCAAGTGGCATCAAGATTATGGTCAGGTCAATAATGTCCCAGCTAGAATGCAGTATGAAAAAATCACGGCTCACAGCATGGAACAACTCAAGGTCAAGTTTGGTTCTGACTTTGAAAAGACAGGGAATTCTCTTGATATTGATTTTAACTCTGTCCATTCGGGCGAAAAGCAGATTCAGATTGTTAATTTTAAGCAGATTTATTATACAGTCAGCGTAGATGCTGTTAAAAATCCAGGAGATGTATTTCAAGATACTGTAACGGTAGAGGATTTGAGGCAGAGAGGAATTTCTGCCGATCGTCCTTTGGTCTATATTTCGAGTGTTGCTTACGGGCGTCAGGTCTATCTCAAGTTGGAAACCACGAGTAAGAGTGATGAAGTAGAGGCTGCTTTTGAAGCTTTGATAAAAGGAGTCAAGGTAGCTCCTCAGACAGAGTGGAAACAGATTTTAGACAATACAGAAGTGAAGGCAGTTATTTTAGGGGGCGACCCGAGTTCGGGTGCCCGAGTTGTAACAGGCAAGGTGGATATGGTAGAGGACTTGATTCAAGAAGGCAGTCGCTTTACAGCAGATCATCCAGGGTTACCGATTTCCTATACAACTTCATTTTTACGGGACAATGTAGTTGCGACCTTTCAAAACAGTACAGACTATGTTGAGACTAAGGTGACAGCTTACAGAAACGGAGATTTACTCTTGGATCATAGTGGTGCCTATGTTGCCCAATATTATATTACTTGGGATGAATTATCCTATGATTATCAAGGTAAAGAAGTTTTGACTCCTAAGGCTTGGAACAGAAATGGGCAGGATTTGACGGCTCATTTTACCACTAGTATTCCTTTAAAAGGGAATGTTCGCAATCTCTCTATCAAAATTAGGGAGTGTACCGGACTTGCCTGGGAATGGTGGCGTACGGTTTATGAAAAAACCGATTTGCCCCTAGTACGTAAGCGGACGATTTCTATTTGGGGAACGACTCTTTATCCTCAGGTAGAAGATAAGGTAGAGAATGACTAGGAGAGAAGAACGTTTGCGACAAAAAGAGGCAATGCTCTCTCTGCGAATATCTGAAAGTTTATCTCTTGCCTAGCGATTTCCATTGGAGTATGCTCGTGATGTTAAAATGAGTCTATCAAATAGTGGCTGTAAGAAAAAGTAAAAAGGGTAGTGAAACTCCTTGCTATACAGGGAATTAGCTACCTTTTGCTTGTTTTAGAAGTGCCGTTGTACTAGTCTAACTTCAGTATCATGTGAAATCAAAAAGAGCATACATTTCTGTTTCAGGAACACATAAATTACACTCTTCGAAAATCTCTTCAAACTACGTCAGCCCTATCTGCAACCTCAAAACAGTGTTTTGAGCAACCTGTGGCTAGTTTTCGAGTTTGCTCTTTGATTTTCATTGAGTAATAGATGTTTGGTTAGAAATTCTTCTATTGATTTCTTAGAATACAATAGCGCCTATAAGAACTGTTGAATTTCAAAGTATTTACTTGAACTATCATATGTCTGGAGTAGACTGTCAATAAAAGGTGCAGTATGATTGTTTTTGTCGATTATATCTACAAACTCTAAACAGTAGTTTGAGCGGACTTTGTCAAACTTTCTATTTTCAGATAATGGTCTAGTTTGTTTTTTGAATGTTGATAAGGATGGAAAGGCAAGAAAATCTTGGCAGCCAAAGTGCTATCCTAGTTGGATTTACTGAATAAAATCCATTTCCTCTAGTGAAAATCGAAAAAACTTGTGTTATAATAAGAAAGATTAAAATGTGAAAAAAGGAGATTCCTAATGGGACGTAAATGGGCCAATATCGTAGCCAAGAAAACGGCTAAAGATGGAGCTAACTCTAAAGTATATGCAAAATTTGGTGTAGAAATCTATGTAGCAGCTAAAAAAGGTGATCCAGATCCAGAATCAAACTCAGCTTTGAAATTCGTTATCGACCGTGCTAAACAAGCCCAAGTGCCAAAACACGTTATTGATAAAGCGATTGATAAAGCAAAAGGAAACACAGACGAAACCTTTACAGAAGGACGTTACGAAGGTTTTGGACCAAATGGTTCTATGTTGATCGTGGATACTTTGACTTCAAATGTCAACCGTACAGCGGCTAATGTCCGTGCAGCTTTTGGTAAAAACGGAGGAAACATGGGCGCTTCAGGTTCGGTTTCATACCTCTTTGACAACAAGGGAGTTATCGTATTTGCAGGTGAAGATGCCGATGCAGTCTTTGAGCAATTGCTTGAAGCAGATGTGGATGTGGATGATGTAGAAGCAGAAGAAGGTACAATCACAGTTTACACAGCTCCAACTGACCTTCACAAGGCTATCGTTGCCCTTCGTGAGTCAGGTATCGAAGAATTCCAAGTGACTGAATTGGAAATGATTCCTCAGTCAGAAGTGGAATTGTCAGGCGATGACCTTGAAACCTTTGAAAAACTTTACAGCGTTCTTGAAGACGACGAAGACGTACAAAAAATCTACACAAACGTAGACGGGTTCTAAATTAACCTAGCAAACATGATCCTAAGTGAAAAAATCACTTGGGATTTTTTAAATCAAAAAAATAGTTCTCTAGGAAACTTTTTCTTGACATCTCTTTTCAAAGTGGTAAAATAGTTCTCACGGAAACTTATTTAGTTCCTAGGGGAACTAAATGTGATAGTTAGAAAGGAGTTTGTATGGACAAACCGATGTTAGTCTTTAAGCGTTTTGGTCATCAGATTCACCTCATGGTGCAAAAGGAAGCCAAACGTTGTGGTATTGAATTTATGGGTGGGCCTCAAGGTCAGGTTGTGCGTTTTTTGGATAATCGTGAGAAAAACCAAGACTTGGTCTTGATTAAAGATATCGAGCAGGAACTCAATATTACCAAGTCTGTTGCTAGTAATTTGGTCAAGCGTATGGTGCAAAATGGTTTGGTGGAATTGGAGGCGAGTCCTGTTGATAAGCGGGCAAAATTTGTTTGTTTGACGGACAAAGCACGTTCTCAAATGCAGCAGGTTAAGGCCTTCTTTGAACGCATAGACAAGCAGTTGATGGAAGACATTGATGAAGATGAATTACTGATTTTTGAGAAAGTTCTCGGTCAACTACAGGCAAATATCGAGAGAATAGGAGGAGAGAATGAAGAAATTAGCCAAACGAATTAGTAGGAAATAATGGGGGATGATTTTACTAGCCATTCTCTTTACCTGCCTTTCGGTCTATCTGGAGTTGGAAGTGCCGACTTATATCTCGAAAATTACGGATTTGCTAGGTAGTCAAGGAACTAATTTAGATGAGTTGTGGCAGCCGGCAAGCATGATGGTGGGAATGTCCTTTCTTGCCTTCTTGTCCGTAGTTGCAGTTGGATTTTTTGCATCCAGAGTGGCAGCTTCTTATACTAGTAGGTTGAGAAGTGATATTTTTAACCGAGTTTTAGACTACTCGCAGACAGAGATTAAGAAATTCTCTATTCCTAGTCTTCTAACTCGTACTACCAATGATATTACTCAGGTTCAGATGTTGATTACTATGGGCTTGCAAGTAGTTACGCGTGGTCCGATTATGGCTATCTGGGCTATCGGAAAGATTTTAGGTCATTCAGAATACTGGCTCTGGGCCGTTCTTGTGGCAGTAATTGTCAATGTTTTGATGACGACTGTTTTGATGACGCTAGCCTTTCCAAAACAGTCCTTGATTCAAAGTCTGACAGATAAGCTGAACAGTATCACTCGTGAGAGTTTAACAGGTATTCGTGTCGTTCGCGCCTACAATGCTGAAGAATACCAAAATGAAAAATTTGCATCAGCAAATGATGAATTGACACGCTTGAATTTGTTTGTCAACCGTCTTATGGCCATTCTAAATCCAATCATGATGGGGATTTCAAGTGGTTTGAGTGTGGCGATTTACTGGATTGGGGCCTATGTGATTAACGACGCTGCTCCGATAGCGCGTCTGCCTCTCTTTAGTGATATGATTGTTTTCATGTCTTATGCCATGCAGGTTGTCATGGGCTTCCTTCTCATGGGAGCACTCTTCATCGTTCTTCCCCGAACTATGGTCTCTGCTAAGCGGATTAATCAGGTTTTAGATTTGCATTCTTCTATCCAAAACCCTGCTCAAGTGCAGCTGGCTGATGAAAAGCTCAAAGGTCAGGTCGAGTTTAAGGATGTGACCTTCCGCTATGCGGCAAATTCGGAGGCAGTTATTGAGAATGTTAGCTTTAGAGCAGAAGCTGGTCAAACAGTGGCCTTTATTGGGTCAACGGGTTTAGGTAAATCAACTCTGGTCAATCTGATTCCACGATTCTACGATGTGTCAGCAGGAGAGATTTTGGTTGACGGTGTCAATGTTCAAGACTACAGTTTGGAAGATTTGCGCAACAAGGTTGGTTATATTCCTCAGAAAGCGGTTCTCTTTTCAGGTGATGTCAAGGCTAATCTAGACTTTGGACGCAGCCAAGAAACACCGCTTAGTGAACAAGCTATGTGGCAAGCCTTGGAATTGGCCCAGTCTAAGAACTTTATCGAAGACAAGGAAGCGGGCTTAGCGTCAGAAGTGGCTCAAGGAGGAACCAACTTTTCAGGTGGTCAAAGACAGCGTCTGGCAATTGCGCGTACCTTGGCTCGGAAGCCAGAAATCCTCATCTTTGATGACTCCTTCTCAGCCTTGGACTACAAGACAGATCGTGTCCTACGCCAAGAGCTAGCAGAGAAAACAAAATCTATGACCAAACTTATCGTCGTACAGCGTATTTCAACGATTATGGATGCAGATTTGATTTTGGTCTTGGATCAAGGAAAAGTCGTGGGAAAAGGCACCCACAAGGAACTTCTAGCTAATAACGAAGTTTACCAAGAAATTGCCTATTCACAACTATCGAAGGAGGAATTGGAACATGGAAAATAAAAAAATATCGCTCTGGAAACAGAGTAAACCCTATCTTGCAGGTCTCCAGTTTGCCCTTCTAATCGCCTTTCTAGCAACAATCATATCCAATATCATTACTGTATATGATCCAACCCGCATCAAGGACATGACTAATATTATTGCCAGTGGTCTGGAAAAAAGTGTGGATGTCGCGGCGGTTGCAGCTATTGGTGGTTTTTTGGCCGTCATCTATGTGATCGGACTTTTATCAAATTATTTACAAGCATTTTTGTTTACAACAGCCATTCAACGTTTTTCAGAGCGTTTGAGAAGAGCCATTGCAGAGAAAATCAATAGCCTACCATTGGGATATTTTGATGGACATTCTCAAGGAGATACCTTGTCTCGTGTAACCAATGACGTTGACACTGCAGCCCAGTCCCTTAATCAAAGTCTGGGAACAGTTCTTTCATCTAGTTTATTGGTCTTAGCAGTCTTGGTAACCATGTTTGGGATGAACTGGATTTTAGCCTTGGTGACGGTTGTGTCAACTCTTATCGGTTTTGCTTTCGTGTCTGTCTTTATGGGCAAATCCCAGGGCTTTTTTAAGAGTCAGCAACAAGATTTGGCAGCTGTCAATGGCTATGTGGAGGAAATGTACTCTGGCCATAATGTGGTGACCAGTTACAATGCCATCGAGAGTACGAAAGAAGAGTTTGCGAAATTAAACCATCGTCTGTATGATAGTATCTGGAAATCTCAATTTATTTCAGGGATTATGATGCCGATTATGATGTTTATTGGGAACTTTAGCTATGCCTTGGTGATTATCGTTGGTGCAGCCTTGGCCTTAAATGGACACATCAGTATCGGGATTATCGTTGCCTTTATGGCCTACGTTCGTATCTTTTCTCAGCTCCTTTCACAAATTGCCCAAGGGATTACTAGTCTTCAGCAGGCTAGCGCAGCCATGGGATGTGTCTTCGAATTCCTAGCTGAAGAGGAACTGGAAGACGAATCCCATCAAGAAAGACAATTGAGCGATATGAAAGGTCAAGTAGTCTTTGATCGAGTATACTTTGGTTATACACCAGAGAGAACTATTATCCATGACTTTTCTGCGACCGCTCATGCAGGTCAAAAGGTTGCGATTGTCGGACCGACCGGAGCTGGTAAGACAACCATTGTCAATCTTTTGATGAAGTTCTATGAGATTGATAAGGGAAGTATCCGCATCGATGGCGTGGATACCAAGGAGATGAAGCGCTCGGAAGTACACGATGCCTTTTCAATGGTCTTGCAGGATACTTGGCTCTTTGAAGGTACTATCCGAGATAATCTCATCTATAACCAAGAGGGGATTAGTGATGAGCGCGTGATTGAAGCCAGCAAGGCTGTAGGGATTCACCACTTTATTATGACCCTACCAGATGGTTACGATACCGTCTTGGATGACACGGTAACCTTGTCTGTCGGACAAAAACAACTCTTGACCATTGCTCGTGCTTTGCTGAAAGATTCACCACTCTTGATTTTGGATGAGGCGACTTCTTCTGTTGATACTCGGACGGAGGAATTGATTCAGAAAGCTATGGATCGTTTGATGGAGGGCAGAACTTCCTTTGTTATCGCCCACCGCTTGTCAACCATCCGAAATGCTGATCTGATTCTTGTCATGAAAGATGGCAATATCATCGAGCAAGGCAATCATGATGAGCTAATGGCGCAAGCTGGCTTCTACGCTGACCTCTACAACAGTCAATTTACAGAAGACGAAGCAGAAGAATAAACCCAAAGAAGGCTTGACGGCCTTCTTTTTCTGCACTATACTAGAAGACAAGTGCTACCCTATAAGCAAAATTTGAGTAAGTGATGAGAAAATATATGAAAAATTATCAAGAATGGTATGGCCACATGGCTGCTAACATTAAAAATAAGCCTATCTTTCTGAGACTGTTAAGAGCTTTCAATAGGTTCATGACCATAGTTATGCCTATAGTTTATCTAACCTTGTTAGCAACTACCTATCTCCAAGAAGGACTTGGGAAACAGGTCGGAATCTATTTGTTTATTCCAGCGTCAGGTTTTGTGATTTTGTCCTTTCTTCGTAAGAAAATCAATGCTCCTAGGCCTTATGAGGAATGGGATATTAAACCTCTGCTTGACAGAGATAGTCCTGGTCAGTCTATGCCCAGTCGTCATGTCTTTTCGGCAACCATTATCTCCATGGCTTGCCTTCATGCTAGTTTATCTCTAGGGATTATCTTATTGGTCTTATCAGCTCTCCTCGGTCTAGTGAGAGTCTTAGGTGGCGTGCATTATCCCAAGGATGTAGTGGTTGGTTATATTTGCGGTCTTGCGTGGGGTGTGATTTTCTTTCTATTTTGACCTGTAAGTTAAGGCGGTCCAACAACCACTTACGGAGTTAAAGTAACCACTTGCTTTTTTGCTCTTGTTTTCTTATTTTCCCTTTGATATAGTAGAGTCAGAAAGGAGATGGAATGAAGTTACGAATCGAAATTGACAGCAATTTAGAGGAAACTGAAATTGTCATCAAGGCAGCGGCTTTGACAGATGAGATTGCGGATTTACAGCGGCTCTTGCAAGAATCCAAGTCTCCTCGGTTGATTTTTTACAAGGGGACGGGTGAATATTATCTGGACTTGTCGGAAATTCTCTTCTTTGAAACAGAGGGGAACAAAATTTATGCCCATACTCAGAAAGATGCCTACGAGGTTCGGCTTAAACTCTATGAGTTAGAGGCTATCCTTCCTCGCTATTTTAGTCGAGTATCCAAGTCAACTATCGCTAATATTCGGCAAATCTATTCGGTGGACAAGTCCTTTTCAGGAACGGGCACCATTTCCTTTTATCAGACCCACAAGGAGGTTCATGTCTCACGACATTACCAATCCCTCCTAAAAGAAAATCTAAGAAACATGAGGTAAGAACATGAAAAAGAAAGCATTTGGTATTGTGTTGCTTATTTTGGCGGCTTTAATATTATTACAAGGAAATTTTGGAATCCCTTCTCTGGGAGGGCATATTTGGCCCTTGCTTGGTATTGCATTTTTTGCCTATCAATCAGTTGAAGCTTTGCTTCGTCGTCATCTGACATCAGCAGTTTTTACAACTTTTGTAGCTCTCATGATTGCTAATCATTTTTATGACATTTTACCGATTCCAAATCAGTCATTGTTCTGGGCTAGTATTTTAATCGTAATGGGTGTCAGCGCACTCACTCATTCTAACAGGACTTGGAACGGGAAAAAATGGTGGTTCGATGATGAAAAAACCATTTTTATAGACAAGGAAGTCGCTTTTGGGACTGGGACTTTCTACAAGCAAAATCAAGAATTGGTAGAAGACCAAGTTGAAGTTGGTTTTGGCAATGCCAAGATATATTATGACAATGCAGAGATTTTAGGAGATACTGCAACCCTGAAGGTGGAAGTTGGTTTTGGAAAGGCAGTTATCTATGTTCCCCAACATTGGAGAGTTGATTTGAAGGTGGAAACTTTCTGTGGTGTAGCCAAGGCAGATACTTCTCTAGCCCCAACCAGCAAAATCTTGATTATCCGTGGAGATGTGGCTTTTGGGAAGTTGGAGGTTGTCTACGTTAAATAAAAAAATCTTCACTTAAACCATCCAAAATAGACGTACTAAGAGTAGGAAATTGATGCCTTGCTCTGATTTCAGTTCTATGGTTGTTAGACTTTAAAAAATGAAATGTTGCCTTTAAAAGTTGTATATTTTTCGATGTTTTGACTCTTACGTTTGATGTATCTATGTCCTACAGCGTGGATGATGTAGTATCAAATGCTTTTAAAAAATGAATGATATTGGACAGTTTTTTTGGCCTCTAATTGCTCAGGAGCCATGAAAGCAAGCACTTGGGTTTATGACAAGGGAGAATGGTATTATGTAAGTTCTTCTGGTGCCATGCTAGCGAATGATTGGGTCAAAGATAATGGCAAGTGGTATTATCTGGCTTCATCAGGTAAGATGCTTCGCAATACCTACACACCTGATGGTTATTACGTTGGCAAATCAGGTGCCTGGCAATAAGAATAATACTCTTCGAAAATCTCTTCAAACCACGTCAGCTTCATCCACAACCTCAAAAAGCTGTTTTGAGCTGACTTCG
>NZ_VMLM01000017.1:0-12812 GCF_013276695.1 Streptococcus sp. 4155 | reverse complement strand
CAACCTGCGGCTAGCTTCCCAGTTTGCTCTTTGATTTTCATTGAGTATAAGAAGTCCTTTTCCTTTAAGGAAGAGGCTTTTTACTTGCTTTTCTGCTGCTTCCTCATTTGTCCTAAAGCCTTTTTTGTGTTAAAATGAATGGTATGAAAGCTAAAAAAATGTGGATGGCAGGTCTGGCTCTGCTTGGTATTGGGAGCCTTGCCCTTGCTACGAAAAAAGTTGCAGATGACCATAAGCTCAGGAAGACTCAGGAAGAGTTGACAGCGATTGTGCGAGACCATTTTTCAGACATGGGAGAAATTGCGACCCTCTATGTTCAAGTTTACGAAAGCGGTCTAGAGAGCTTGGTTGGTGGCGTGATTTTTGAGGATGGGCGTCATTATACCTTTGTCTATGAAAATGAAGACCTAGTCTATGAGGAGGAAGTCTTATGATACAACCAGCAAGTTTAGAAGAATTAGCATCCTTAGTAGAAAAAGATGGCAAGAAGGTCTTTCTTTTTGTGGCGGACTGGTGTGGCGATTGTCGTTATATCTATCCTGCCTTACCAGAAATTGAGAAAACTAATCCAGAGTTCACCTTTATTCGTGTGGACCGAGACCAGTATATGGATTTGGCCAAACTTTGGGATGTTTACGGAATTCCTAGCCTTGTTGTTCTAGAAAAGGACAAGGAAATCGGTCGTTTTGTTAATCGCGACCGTAAAAGCAAGCAACAAATTAACGACTTTTTAGCAGGACTGAAATAGGAGAAATAGAAACAATGATTTTTACATATAATAAAGAACATGTCGGTGATGTCCTTATGGTCATCGTGAAAAATAGCGGAGATGCCAAACTAGATGTGGAGCGCAAAGGCAAGGTAGCCCATGTTTTTCTAAAAGATAATGGGGAAACAGTGGCGTGGAATATTTTCGAAGTTTCAAGTTTGTTTGAAATTGCAGAGCGCGGTCAAGTCTTTTTGTCAGATGAGCAAGTAGCTCGTTTGAACCAAGAATTGCAGGCGGAAGGTTTTGCAGAGGAAATTGTTAATGACAAGGAACCTAAGTTTGTTGTTGGTGAAATTGTCGAGATGGTAGCTCATCCAGATAGTGACCACCTCAACATCTGCCAAGTTGCAGTCGCAAGTGATAAGACAGTACAAATTGTTGCAGGGGCTCCCAATGCGCGTGTTGGATTGAAAACAATTGTAGCTCTTCCTGGAGCTATGATGCCAAAAGGCAATCTTATTTTCCCAGGCGAACTTCGTGGTGAAAAGAGTTTTGGCATGATGTGCAGTCCTCGTGAATTGCATCTGCCAAATGCTCCACAAAAACGTGGGGTGCTTGAATTATCAGAAGACCAAGTTGTCGGAACACCATTCGACCCAGCTAAACACTGGACTGCCTAAGAAGTTGTTAGTATCTGATAGACCAGATAGAAGGAAATAAGATGGCAAAAAATGTAGTGATTACAGGAGCGACATCAGGTATTGGTGAAGCAATTGCGCGTGCTTATCTGGAGCAGGGTGAGAATGTCGTTCTAACTGGACGACGGACAGACAGATTAGAAACTCTTAAGTCGGAGTTTGCAGCAATCTATCCAAATCAAACAGTTTGGACTTTTTCACTAGATGTGACGGATATGGCCATGGTCAAGACTGTCTGCTCCGATATTCTAGAAACGATAGGTCAGATTGATATATTGGTCAATAACGCTGGACTAGCTCTTGGCTTGGCACCCTATCAGGACTATGAAGAGTTGGATATGTTGACCATGCTGGATACCAATGTCAAAGGTTTAATGGCAGTCACTCGCTCTTTCTTGCCAGCAATGGTAAAAGCCAATCAAGGACATATCATCAATATGGGGTCAACCGCAGGAATTTATGCCTATGCTGGTGCCGCTGTTTACTCAGCTACCAAGGCTGCGGTTAAGACCTTTTCGGATGGACTGCGAATTGATACCATCGCAACGGATATCAAGGTGACGACCATTCAGCCTGGAATTGTTGAAACAGATTTTTCTACAGTGCGTTTTCACGGTGATAAAGAACGAGCTGCGACGGTTTATCAGGGAATCGAAGCCTTGCAGGCACCAGACATCGCAGACACAGTAGTCTATGTGACCAGTCAACCTCGTCGTGTTCAGATTACAGATATGACCATCATGGTCAATCAACAAGCGACAGGTTTCATGGTTCATAAAAACTAAAAAATTTTCTCGAAAAGTTACAAATTTCTGTAACTTTTTTTGATTTCCTACGAATAGATAAGTAGGAGGAAAAAATATGTATAATAAAGTTATCATGATTGGACGTTTAACGTCTACACCTGAATTGCACAAAACCAACAATGACAAGTCAGTAGCGCGAGCAACTATCGCTGTGAACCGTCGTTACAAAGACCAAAACGGGGAACGTGAAGCTGATTTTGTTAATATGGTTCTATGGGGCAGACTAGCAGAAACCTTGGCAAGCTATGCAACCAAAGGTAGTCTTATTTCTGTGGATGGAGAATTGCGTACCCGTCGCTTTGAGAAAAATGGTCAGATGAATTATGTAACCGAAGTCCTTGTGACAGGATTCCAACTCTTGGAAAGTCGTGCCCAACGTGCCATGCGTGAAAATAATGCAGGCCAAGATTTGGCAGATTTGGTCTTGGAAGAGGAAGAATTGCCATTTTAAGAATTAAAAAGTCTGAGTTGGTCTCAGGCTTTTTATCTTGAGAAAGTCAGACTTTTTTCTTGACTATTTCTGACCAAGTGATACAATAGAACTATGAATTAGCACTCAAGTTCAAAGAGTGCTAATAATATCTATCTCATTATGGAGGAAATCAGATGTTGAAACCATTAGGGGACCGTGTGGTCTTAAAAATAGAAGAAAAAGAACAAACCGTTGGGGGCTTTGTCCTTGCAGGCTCAGCCCAAGAAAAAACCAAAACAGCTCAAGTTGTGGCTACTGGACAAGGTGTTCGTACCTTGAACGGTAACTTGGTTGCTCCAAGTGTTAAAACTGGAGACCGTGTCTTAGTTGAAGCCCACGCAGGTCTTGATGTCAAAGATGGCGATGAAAAGTACATCATCGTAGGCGAAGCTAACATCTTGGCAATCATTGAAGAATAGAAGGAGAAAGTAAGTATGTCAAAAGAAATTAAATTTTCATCAGATGCCCGTTCAGCTATGGTCCGTGGTGTCGATATCCTTGCAGATACTGTTAAAGTAACTTTGGGACCAAAAGGTCGCAATGTCGTTCTTGAAAAATCATTTGGCTCACCATTGATTACCAATGACGGTGTGACCATTGCCAAAGAAATTGAATTGGAAGACCATTTTGAAAATATGGGTGCTAAGTTAGTATCAGAAGTAGCTTCAAAAACCAATGATATCGCAGGTGATGGAACTACAACTGCAACTGTTTTGACCCAAGCAATCGTCCGTGAAGGAATCAAAAACGTCACAGCAGGTGCCAATCCAATCGGTATTCGTCGTGGGATTGAAACAGCAGTTGCCGCAGCAGTTGAAGCTTTGAAAAACAACGCCATCCCTGTTGCCAATAAAGAAGCTATCGCTCAAGTTGCAGCCGTATCTTCTCGTTCTGAAAAAGTTGGTGAGTACATCTCTGAAGCAATGGAAAAAGTTGGCAAAGACGGTGTCATCACCATCGAAGAGTCACGTGGTATGGAAACAGAGCTTGAAGTCGTAGAAGGAATGCAGTTTGACCGTGGTTACCTTTCACAGTACATGGTGACTGATAGCGAAAAAATGGTGGCTGACCTTGAAAATCCGTACATTTTGATTACAGACAAGAAAATTTCCAATATCCAAGAAATCTTGCCACTTTTGGAAAGCATTCTCCAAAGCAATCGTCCCCTCTTGATTATTGCGGATGATGTGGATGGCGAGGCTCTTCCAACTCTTGTTTTGAACAAGATTCGTGGAACCTTCAACGTAGTAGCAGTCAAGGCACCTGGTTTTGGTGACCGTCGCAAAGCCATGCTTGAAGATATTGCCATCTTAACAGGCGGAACAGTTATCACAGAAGACCTTGGTCTTGAGTTGAAAGATGCGACGATTGAAGCTCTTGGTCAAGCAGCGAGAGTGACCGTGGACAAAGATAGCACGGTTATTGTAGAAGGTGCAGGAAATCCTGAAGCGATTTCTCACCGTGTTGCGGTTATCAAGTCTCAAATCGAAACTACAACTTCTGAATTTGACCGTGAAAAATTGCAAGAACGCTTGGCCAAATTGTCAGGTGGTGTAGCGGTTATTAAGGTCGGAGCCGCAACTGAAACTGAGTTGAAAGAAATGAAACTCCGCATTGAAGATGCCCTCAACGCTACTCGTGCAGCTGTTGAAGAAGGAATCGTTGCAGGTGGTGGAACAGCCCTTGTAAATGTTATCCCAGCCGTGGCTGATTTGGAATTGACAGGAGACGAAGCAACAGGACGCAATATTGTTCTCCGTGCTTTGGAAGAACCTGTTCGTCAAATCGCCCACAATGCAGGATTTGAAGGTTCAATCGTTATCGATCGTTTGAAAAATGCTGAAGTTGGTACAGGCTTCAACGCAGCAACTGGCGAGTGGGTCAACATGATTGAAGAGGGAATCATCGACCCAGTTAAAGTGAGCCGTTCAGCTCTTCAAAATGCAGCATCTGTAGCCAGCTTGATTTTGACTACGGAAGCAGTTGTAGCCAATAAACCAGAACCAGTAGCTCCGGCTCCGACAATGGATCCAAGCATGATGGGCGGCATGATGTAAGCTTTCTATAGAAAACAACTTATAAAAAACACAAAAGGAGGGAATGCCTACCCCTCCTTTTTATGCTATTCACTTCTAAATTGATTTGAGCTCTCCTAATTTATATGATAAAATAAGACTAGAAAAAGGAGAATAACATGATCGATGTAGAAGAAATTCTGAGCAAGATGAACCCCAATCAGAAGATTAATTATGACCGTGTCATGCAGAAGATGGTACAAGTATGAGAGAAAAATGAGCATCGGCCAACCATTCTCATGCATGTTTGCTGCGCCCCTTGCAGTACCTATACCCTAGAATATTTGACCAAGTATGCAGATGTGACCATCTATTTTACAAATTCTAATATCCATCCTAAGGCAGAATACCATAAGCGTGCCTATGTTACTAAGAAATTTGTCAGTGATTTCAATGAGAGGACAGGAGATGTGGTTCAGTACCTAGAGGCTCCCTATGAACCAAATGAATAACGTAAGTTAGTCAGAGGACTGGAAGAAGAGCCTGAAGGTGGCGACCGTTGCAAGGTTTGTTTTGACTACCGACTGGATAAAACAGCGCAAGTGGCTATGGACTTGGGCTTTGACTACTTTGGTTCAGCCTTGACCATCAGTCCTCATAAGAATTCTCAAACCATCAATAGCATCGGAATCGATGTGCAAAAAATTTACACGATCCACTATCTTCCCAACGATTTCAAGAAAAATCAAGGCTACAAACGTTCAGTAGAGATGTGTGAGGAGTATGATATCTATCGTCAATATTATTGTGGCTGCGTCTATGCAGCCCAAGCCCAGAATATTGACCTGGTTCAAGTTAAGAAGGACGCCACAGCTTTCTTGCTGGATAAGGATGTTGAAAAAGATTATTCCCATATCAAATTTACAGTTACGAAATTAGATATATAAATGAAAACTTGCCTCAAGGTAGGTTTTTTGCTAGTAGAAAAGCGATAGACAGAAATTGCTGGACCAATCTTTGAATTTCTAGTCCAAGGCTTGTGAGTCTTCAACAAGCCTTGGACTCTTAAAAAAATGAAGTTTTGCTCAAAAGAGCTTTTTAAATTAAAACGAGCAATTATCAGTTCAAATCTGTTTCAAAAGAAGAACGGATAAATTAATTGATGCTTGGTTTTTGAGTTAGGAAGTTAAGCATGCTAAATTGAGTCGTAGGAATAAATTTCTTTATAGAAATGTGTTACAACTCTGCTATAACGGAATATTCCTTTTTTGCATTTATACAACTTATTTAACACTATCTTTATTCTTGTGATATAATGTCAATTATAGAGTGGGGGTCGTTTAAAATGATTGATAAAGTAATTGAACAATATAAAAGTCATGATAATCTTGATATTCGAGTAGAATTGCATAAGAAGTATTCAAAAAATAAATTGGGATTTAATAATTGGATATTTTCTAACTATCAAATCACTGATGAAGTAAAGGTTCTAGAATTGGGATGTGGTACAGGAGAACTGTGGAAAAGTAATAGTGATTCTATAGATACAATGAAGCAGTTGGTTGTTACAGATTTTTCTAAAGATATGGTAAAATCAACGAAGTCAGTGATTGGAAATAGAGACAATGTTAACTATGAAATAATGGATATTCAAAAGATTTCTTTTGAGAATGAAACCTTTGATATTGTTATTGCTAATATGCTTTTACATCATGTGAATGATATTCCTAAAGCTCTCTCTGAGGTGAATAGGGTCTTAAAAACCGGAGGAATTTTTTACTGTGCTACATTTGGTGAAAATGGAGTTGTAAATTATTTGGCAAATTTATTTAAAGATGAGGTTAATCAAGATTTAGAAAATAAAACGTTTACTTTACAAAATGGTAAAAGGTACCTGAGTAGGTATTTTAACTCTGTCGATACATTATTCTATGATGATGAGTTACAGGTAACTAGTATAGATGACCTGGTTAAATACATCCAATCGTTTAAAGGAATTTCAGAAATAGGTTCACTAGAAGAGGAAATAATTCGTAAAAGGTTGGAAACTGAGTTTAATAATGGTATGTTGATCATTCCTAAAGAATATGGTATGTTTATCGCTCGAAAAGAAAGTTAAGGGAATGAAAGTGTGAAAAATTACGGAGAAGCTTTTCGATATTTTAGAAAATTAAACGGATATTCTTTAGAGTATGCTGCAGCTGATTCTATATCAAAATCTCAACTTTCTAGATTTGAAAGGGGAGAAAATGAAATTTCTCTTTCAACGTTTTTTGAATTATTATCAAATATCAATGTTTCGATAGAGAATTTTTGTAATTACCTAGAACATTATAAAAGATCGGAGCGTGATGATTTTTTGGTTAATTTATCTCCGAACTTTTATAGTTTGAATACTAAAGGATTGGAGGAAATAAAAAATGAGCAACAAAAACTTTTTGAGAAGAGTGGGGAAAAAACTTATAAAATAAATACAATTATGGTCCAGGGATTATTAAATCAGATAGATTGTAATCATGTAGTTAGTAGAGATGATCTAAATTTAGTATATGACTATTTATTCCAAAAGGAACGATGGGAGTCCTATGAGATAACGCTGATTGGTAATTTATATCATCTTTTTGAAATAGATTATATTTACATGGTCGGAAAAGAAATACTAGAGCGTACACATTATTACGAAAAAATCGGTAAGAATAGAAATTTAGTTGTGTCAGCTTGTTTAAATTTTTGGTTCTGTTGCCTTGAAAATTCACATCTAATATATGCAGACTACTTTGAAATGAAATTAAAAAAATTATTAAAAGATGACACAAAAGTTTTTGAAAAATCTACATTCAAATTTGTAAAAGGATATAAAATATATCTGACTGAATCTAAAGAATCTGGAATTAAACAAATGAACGATGTCATAAAATATTTTGAGTTTATTGAATCTAAAAGTATTGCTTTATATTTTCAAAAACGATTAAATGAGCTGGTAGATTAAATACCATTTTCTCTGTCGAGATATTGTTTTTAAAATGTTGTACCAAGTGATTGATGCTATGTGGAAATAAAAAAATACGAAGTTGACCTGTATTTTTTATACTAATCATCTTCGTATTTTTTGTATTAAACGATATAAGTTTGTTGTAAACTTACAAGGAACAGAGACATTAAAAAATAACAGTATATCTATTTGTTTTATATATTTTACGAATTCTGCATAAATCTCTTTCTAGTAAGGTGTTGTAACTCTGCTATAATGGATTTATTCCTTTTTGTTTTTACACAATTTATTTTATACTACCAAAAAAACAAGGTCAGGATTTTGTTCCTGACCTTTGACAACTTTACCGATTCTTTAGTTCTACATAGCGCTTGTACCAAATGTTTACATAGGCTTCTGAGAAAGGACCACGTCCATTGTTAATCCAATCAACAAGAATTTTGACATGTTCTTTTAAAATATAGTCCAAATCATCAGAATAATTCATTTTGCGTTTGTGACGCTCGTACTCTTCAACGTCCAAGAGACGTTTTTCCCCATCTGTAAAAATTTTAACATCCAAATCGTAATCAATATACTTCAGTGCTTCTTCATCCAGATAGTAGGGGCTAGCCATATTGCAATAGTAAGAAGTTCCATTATCACGAATCATGGCAATGATATTAAACCAATATTTCTTGTGAAAGTAAACAATAGCCGGTTCTCGAGTGACCCAACGACGACCATCACTTTCGGTAACAAGTGTATGATCGTTGACACCAATAATGGCGTTTTCTGTTGTTTTTAGTACCATGGTGTCCCGCCAAGTTCGGTGGAGACTCCCATCATGCTTATAACTTTGAATTGTAATAAAGTCGCCTTCTTTTGGAAGCTTCATAACTAACCAACTTTCTACAATTTATAAGTTTATCATTTACTATTGTACCATAAAATTACCTAAAATCTGTGAATTTCACTTGGAAATATTAAAGATATTCTCTAAGAGCGCTTGCTATATCCGAAAAATCGTAGCCCTTTCGTGCTAAAACTTGAGTTAAACGCTGCTTCAGTTCGTATCCTTCATACTTTCGAGCATACTTAGTATATTGCTTATCAAGTTCCTTGAAGATGAGTTCTTGAGTCGTTTCTTGGTCAATTTGGCTATCTAAGTCGTCAAAGGCAATTTTAGCATCAGAATAAGAGAAGCCCTTGTTAGTCAAGCTCTGGATAATCTTATCTTGCAGGGCACGAGCTGGAAGTTTTCCCTCATATTTTTTCAATAGTTTATTAGCTACACGTTGAGCAACTTCAGAAAAATCAAATTCTTTCAAGTTCTCTTCTATAGTAGATTTTGAAATCCCTTTTTGAGCTAGTTTCTGAGTCAGCACATAAGGACCCTTGTCTCCTGACAGTTGATTAGCATTGATGCTAGCATAAGCGTATTGGCTATCATTGATCCACTTATCTTCTTTAAGATTAGCAATGACTTGAGAAACGATGTTTTCATCAATATCGTATTTTTTTAGATATTCTCTGACCTCTTTTTCAGTGCGTGCTTTAAAGGATAAATGGTAGAGAGCCAGATTCTTACCATAAGAAAATTGAGCAAAGTCCTGAATCTCTTTCAATTCCTCTTGGCTTATCACCTTATCTCTCGATAACATAAAACGAACAATTGTGTCTTCGGTGATATAGCATTTGTCGCCATTATCAAGCTCCATCAGATAGAGTCTTTTTTTCTTTTCAAGTTTTGTGATTTTCATAATTTCCTTTCATCTAAATGCTTCGAAAGCTGCAACAAGTCGGAGTTTATCCATATCTACATATTCTCTACCGTAATAGTCGAGAAATAATTCAGCATACGTAGCATCTTGTAGGTTGTAATGAAGGGACCAAATTGCCCAAAAGAGGTCGATATGTCGGTCACTAAAACCAGCCAATCCCAAGTCAATAAAGCAAGAAAAATGCGAGGCATCCTTCAAGATGAAATTTGGCAGGCAGGCATCTCCATGAATAAAAGCATCATCTTTGAGGATGTAACCTTTCTCTTGTATCAGTTGGTAAGCTTCTTCACGACTGTGAATATGAAATTGGGGCAGAAGAGTCTTGTTATAAAAAGTCCCCTTCTGATAGTTTTTTAAGGCTTTTTCTTTATAACGCTTCAGATGATTTTCCGACGGAAAAGATTGTGGTTTAAGACTGTGAAGTTTGTTTAATGCTTGAGCTAGGGTTTGACAGAGTTTTTCGGGTTGATTTAAAAAATCGAGAGCATTTCTGCCAATGGCTTCTTTGGTCAGAAGGAAGTCCTTTTTTGCTGATAAATAGGTAATCACTGGAGTTCCCAATCCTTCAGTTTCGAACCAACTTGCAATCTTAGCTTCTTGAGCTAATCTGCCTTTTTGATCTATTTTTAAATAGTAACCTGAATCTATATATAGGACAGTTGCACTTGAATGAGAAGAACTATCAGAGAGATTAGCTCCCTTGATATAGCTTCGTAATCGTTCAGGGAAATCTAGTATACTAAAGCGAGGTGTTTTTGAATTCATGCTTTTATTGTAACATATTCTTAAATATCTTAGAAACTCCATGGTATAATAGACCTATGAATCTAAAAATAAAACAAAAAATACCATTAAAAATCAAGCGCATGGGAATTAATGGTGAGGGAATCGGCTTTTACCAAAAAACATTAGTCTTTGTACCCGGTGCTCTCAAAGGCGAAGATATCTATTGTCAGATTACTTCTATTAAACGTAACTTTGTTGAAGCGAAATTATTAAAGGTCAACAAGAAGTCTAAATTCCGCGTTGTGCCAGCTTGTACTATTTATAATGAGTGCGGAGGCTGCCAAATCATGCACCTGCATTATGATAAGCAGCTGGAGTTCAAGACGGACTTGCTTCATCAAGCGCTGAAAAAATTTGCTCCTGCAGGATATGAAAACTATGAAATTCGTCCAACTATTGGAATGCAGGAACCAAAATATTACAGAGCTAAGTTACAATTTCAGACTAGAAAATTTAAAAATCAGGTCAAGGCGGGCTTATATGCACAAAACTCTCACTATTTAGTAGAGTTGAAAGATTGCCTGGTACAAGACAAGGAAACCCAAGTGATTGCTAATCGTCTAGCGGAATTACTTACTTTTCACCAAATTCCAATCACCGATGAGAGAAAAGTTCTAGGTGTTAGGACTATTATGGTTCGACGAGCAAGAAAGACTGGACAGGTTCAGATTATTATTGTTACAAATCGTCAGCTTAATTTAACCCAACTAGTAAAAGACTTAATTAAAGATTTTCCAGAAGTTGTGACAGTAGCTGTGAATACAAATACAGCTAAAACCAGTGAGATTTATGGTGAAAAGACAGAGATTATCTGGGGACAAGAGAATATTCAAGAAGGTGTACTCGACTATGAATTCTCACTATCTCCTCGAGCTTTCTATCAACTAAATCCTGAACAAACAGAAGTTCTTTATAACGAGGCGGTAAAAGCCTTGGATGTTGATAAAGAAGACCATTTGATTGACGCTTATTGTGGAGTTGGAACGATTGGATTTGCCTTCGCAAAGAAAGTAAAAACACTCAGAGGTATGGATATTATTCCAGAAGCCATTGAAGATGCCAAGCGAAATGCCAAAAGAATGGGATTTGACAATACTCATTATGAAGCTGGAACAGCAGAAGAGATTATTCCTCGTTGGTACAAGGAAGGATACCGAGCAGATGCTTTGATTGTGGATCCACCACGTACAGGTCTGGATGACAAGTTATTAGATACAATTCTTACCTATGTACCAGAAAAAATGGTTTATATTTCTTGTAATGTTTCGACTTTGGCAAGGGATTTGGTACGCTTAGTAGAAGTCTATGATCTTCATTATATCCAGTCGGTCGATATGTTCCCACATACAGCTCGAACGGAAGCAGTTGTAAAATTAATTAAAAAATTTTAAAAAAGTAGTGTCAATCGAAAGTGATGATGCCCCAAAAAATGGTGAGATTGAGGGCAATTATTTTGCTTTCATTTGACACGAGGAACCCTTGAAGCTATTTTTTCAGCTAAACCAAGGCTAGTCTTAGCCTTGGCTCTCCAGCCTAGCAGCTCCAAGCCTCTTATCAAATGAAATGCTTGTCTTAGACTCCTTATTTTCTCTCTCCTAAATGTAAGGGATAGAGTGATTTCCTTTAAGGAGCAGCTTCCCATTTAGCGAGAAATAGATTATACTTGTAGATGAGGAGAATGAAGCTCCTCACTAGTAAACTCTTCATAATCCTTTTTATTTTTCTGAAGATATTGTTTGAAAGATGTGAGTTTCCACGGATGGGTTTGTGGAGGGATATACTTGCGTCTTTCTTTTTTTGTTCTGGTTCTGGTTCAAAGTTTTTCGAATAGAGTTCATGAACTAGTAGCTCCTTTGTGTGACAGATCTTGTCAGCGATATTGAGGTAGATGTCACCGTCAACTTCTTTTATAACGAATGCTTTCGTCTTTCTGCTGAAGTAGACTTCTTTTCCCTGTTCAACAGGGATATAGCAACGATTTTGGAATCGGATATGGTGTCTACGATCCACGACTCTCTCCGCCAGTCTAGCTAGAATGAGATTTCGTTCAGAGGGCTTAGGAGCCACCTCGAAGACAGAGAGTTTTGTCTTGTTTCCAAACTATTCATTAAAGGTTTGAATGTAGGAAAGAAGGAAAGTATTGGCTTCTTCCAAGGTATGAATATTGTTTCGTTCCAGTTCAATAGGCAGGCGAGATTGTAGTGCCTGATTGAGTCTTTCGACTCTCCCTTTAGTTTGAGGGATAGCGGTTGTCTCAAGGAGAATCCCCAGTTGGTGACAGGCGTATCCAAACTGTGTATGGGTATCGTCCTCCATTTTCTTAGAGTTGGAGGCTTGATAGGTAAAGACCGTTCTCTTATCTGTTTTAATTTGAAGGGGAATGCCGTGATTGGCTAAGATTTGTTCAAGGACATGATAGTAAGCATTCAAGGTCTCTTGTTTATCAAAATAAGCCCCTAGGATATTGCCGGAAGCATCATCAATGGCTAAGTGTAAGTTAGAGGTTTCTGCTCCAAACCAGGCATGAGGGCTAGCCTCCATTTGGATGAGTTCTCCAGCAAATTTCTTTCT
>NZ_VMLM01000016.1:16020-43474 GCF_013276695.1 Streptococcus sp. 4155 | reverse complement strand
CACACTGGTGGTTTTGATTGCTCTATTTCAGGCTTTTCGGAAGTTTTCTAAATATCATTTTTCAATAGCTTTCTCTAAATCTTATAAACTTTATTGGACAGATTCTAAAGTTGGAGAAGCTGAATGGATGAGGATATAAACCTTTGACAAAATTCGTGAACTATGGGATAATAAAAAGGAATTGAGTACTAGTTCTATATCATAGGCTAGAAAAGACCCCAAGCTCACGACCAAATAAGCTTGAGGTCTTTTTTGACACTATTTGTCCTTGTTTAGCCATTTATCGACTATACGAAGAACGACACCGACCACAATTGGTCCGATGATAGTTTTGAGTACTAATTCCATCATGGGCTATCTCACCTCCTTTCGTAGGCGGTGTAGAAGTTCCGAACAATATTATACCACATAAGTGCTAGACTCGGGAGTCACAATCCAGTGGCTTTTTTGTTTGTGGCTTGGTTTTTTGATATAATAGAGCCATGAGTAGAATTTTAGATAATGAGATAATGGGGGATGAGGAGTTAGTAGAACGCACGCTCCGTCCTCAGTATTTACGTGAATATATCGGACAGGATAAGGTCAAGGACCAGCTCCAAATCTTTATCGAAGCTGCCAAAATGCGGGATGAAGCGCTGGATCATGTGCTCTTATTTGGCCCTCCAGGCTTGGGAAAAACGACCATGGCTTTTGTTATTGCCAACGAACTAGGTGTCAATCTCAAGCAAACGTCTGGGCCTGTCATTGAAAAAGCCGGTGATCTGGTAGCGATTTTGAACGACTTGGAGCCTGGGGATGTCCTTTTTATTGATGAGATTCATCGCTTGCCCATGTCTGTGGAAGAGGTGCTTTATAGTGCCATGGAGGACTTCTACATTGATATCATGATTGGTGCTGGTGAAGGCAGTCGCAGCGTTCATTTGGAGTTGCCACCTTTTACCTTGATTGGGGCGACGACTCGGGCTGGTATGCTCTCAAATCCGCTACGGGCACGTTTTGGGATTACAGGTCATATGGAGTATTATGCTCATGTTGATTTGACGGAAATTGTTGAGCGGACGGCAGATATTTTTGAGATGGAAATCACTCATGAGGCAGCATCTGAGTTGGCCCTACGTAGTCGTGGGACCCCTCGTATTGCCAATCGTCTCCTCAAGCGCGTGCGCGATTTTGCCCAGATAATGGGGGATGGGGTTATCGATGATCTTATTACGGATAAGGCTTTGACCATGCTGGATGTTGACCATGAAGGTCTGGACTATGTGGACCAGAAAATCCTTCGGACCATGATTGAGATGTACGGTGGTGGCCCTGTTGGATTAGGAACTCTTTCTGTTAACATTGCAGAGGAGCGAGAGACGGTGGAAGACATGTATGAGCCTTACTTGATTCAAAAAGGTTTTATCATGCGGACACGTTCTGGACGAGTGGCGACTGCTAAGGCATATGAGCACTTAGGTTATGAATACAGTGAAAAATAAGCAAGAAATTCTGGAAGTTTTCAGAGAAAATCGGGATATGATGGCTATTCTGACTATTATCCGAAACCTTGGTCTGAAAGATTCTTGGTTGGCAGCAGGTTCTGTCAGAAATTTTATCTGGAATCTCTTGTCAGACAAGTCCCCTTTTGATTGTGAAACAGATGTAGATGTAATTTTCTTTGATCCAGATATTTCTTATGAGGAAACCTTGTCCCTAGAGAAAAAGCTGAGAGAGGACTTTCCTCAGTACCAGTGGGAATTGAAAAATCAAGTCTGTATGCATCAGCACAGTCCTCATACTGCTCCCTATAGCAGCTCTTGTGATGCCATGAGTAAGTATCCAGAACGATGTACGGCTGTTGGACTGCGCTTGAATGAAGATTCTACTTTAGAACTCTTTACTCCTTACGGACTCGAGGATATTTTGAATTTTCAAGTTCGTCCAACTCCTCATTTCTTAGAAAATGAAGACCGAATGGAGCTTTATCAAACACGTTTATCCAAGAAAAATTGTCAGGAGAAATGGAAAAATTTGATTTTTAAAACTTCTTAAGGAAACTTTAAGCTAGGGAGTGTATACTAAGTTCATAAGTTAAGAAGACCTTAACTTAAACTCCTAAAACTTTTTCATAATAATCTCCCTATAAAAAATAAAGTCGCCCAATCAGGCGGCTTATTTTTTTGAAAAAAGGGCTTGGTGCCTGAGAATAATACTCAATGAAAATCAAAGTGTAAACTAGGAAGCTAACCGCAGGTTGCTCAAAACANNTTGCAGATAGAGCTGACGTGGTTTGAAGAGATTTTCGAAGAGTATAAATAGCTTAGTGATAGAAGAAAATAGGGAAATATGGTATAATGAAACGATAGATTTTTGAATAGGAATAAGATCATGTTTGGATTGTTTAAGAAAGATAAGGCTGTGGAAGTAGAGGTTCCGACACAGGTTCCTGCTCATATCGGCATCATCATGGATGGCAATGGCCGTTGGGCTAAAAAACGTATGCAACCGCGAGTTTTTGGACATAAGGCGGGCATGGAAGCATTGCAAACCGTGACCAAGGCAGCCAACAAACTGGGCGTCAAGGTTATTACGGTCTATGCTTTTTCTACGGAAAACTGGACCCGTCCAGATCAGGAAGTCAAGTTTATCATGAACTTGCCAGTAGAGTTTTATGATAATTATGTCCCGGAACTGCATGCGAATAATGTTAAGATTCAAATGATCGGAGAAACGGACCGCCTGCCTAAGCAAACCTTTGAAGCTCTGACCAAGGCTGAGGAATTGACTAAGAACAACACAGGTTTGATTCTTAATTTTGCTCTTAACTATGGTGGACGTGCTGAGATTACACAGGCTCTTAAGTTGATTTCTCAGGATGTTTTAGATGCCAAAATCAACCCAGGTGACATCACAGAGGAGTTGATTGGTAATTATCTTTTTACCCAGCATTTACCTAAGGACTTACGAGACCCAGACTTGATTATCCGTACCAGTGGAGAATTGCGTTTGAGTAATTTCCTACCATGGCAGGGGGCCTATAGTGAACTCTATTTTACAGATACCTTGTGGCCTGATTTTGACGAGGCGGCCTTGCAGGAAGCCATTCTTGCCTACAATCGTCGTCATCGCCGATTTGGAGGAGTTTAGGAGGAAATATGACACAGGATTTACAGAAAAGAACCTTGTTTGCAGGGATTGCACTGGCTATTTTCCTACCGATTTTGATGATTGGGGGACTCTTGCTTCAGATAGCAATCGGAATCATAGCCATGCTAGCCATGCATGAACTTTTGAGGATGAGAGGTCTAGAGACCATGACTATGGAGGGCCTCTTGACCCTCTTTGCAACCTTTGCCTTGACCATTCCCTTGGAGAATTACCTGACTTTTTTGCCAGTTGATGGGAATGTGGTTGCCTATAGTGTTTTGATTTCAATCATGTTAGGAACGACTGTGTTTAGCAAGTCTTATACGATTGAGGATGCGGTTTTCCCTCTTGCTATGAGCTTCTACGTGGGCTTTGGATTTAATGCTTTACTAGATGCTCGTGTTGCAGGTTTGGACAAGGCTCTCTTAGCCTTGTGTATCGTCTGGGCGACAGACAGTGGTGCCTATCTTGTTGGGATGAACTATGGGAAACGAAAGTTAGCACCAAGGGTATCGCCTAATAAAACCCTTGAGGGTGCCTTGGGTGGTATTTTAGGAGCGATTTTAGTAACCATTATCTTTATGATAGTTGACAGTACAGTTGCTCTTCCATATGGAATTTACAAGATGTCAGTCTTTGCTATTTTCTTTAGTATTGCTGGACAATTTGGTGATTTACTAGAAAGTTCGATCAAACGTCATTTTGGTGTTAAGGATTCTGGGAAATTTATCCCTGGACATGGTGGTGTTTTGGATCGTTTCGATAGTATGTTGCTTGTATTTCCAATCATGCACTTATTTGGACTCTTTTAATCAAAAGACGGAGGAAACGCTATGCTCGGAATTTTAACCTTTATTCTGGTTTTCGGGATTATTGTAGTGGTGCACGAGTTCGGGCACTTCTACTTTGCCAAGAAATCAGGGATTTTAGTACGTGAATTTGCCATCGGTATGGGACCTAAAATTTTTGCTCACATTGGCAAGGATGGAACGGCCTATACCATTCGAATCTTGCCTCTGGGTGGCTATGTCCGCATGGCCGGTTGGGGTGATGATACAACTGAAATCAAGACAGGAACGCCTGTTAGTTTGACACTTGCTGATGATGGTAAGGTTAAACGCATCAATCTCTCAGGTAAAAAATTGGATCAAACAGCCCTCCCTATGCAGGTGACCCAGTTTGATTTTGAAGACAAGCTCTTTATCAAAGGATTGGTTCTGGAAGAAGAAAAAACATTTGCAGTGGATCACGATGCAACGGTTGTGGAAGCAGATGGTACTGAGGTTCGGATTGCACCTTTAGATGTTCAATATCAAAATGCGACTATCTGGGGCAAACTGATTACCAATTTTGCAGGTCCTATGAATAACTTTATCTTAGGGGTTGTTGTTTTCTGGATTTTAATCTTCATGCAGGGTGGTGTCAGAGATGTTGATACCAATCAGTTCCATATCATGCCCCAAGGTGCCTTGGCCAAGGTAGGAGTACCAGAAACGGCACAAATTACCAAGATTGGCTCACATGAGGTTAGCAACTGGGAAAGCTTGATCCAAGCTGTGGAAACAGAAACCAAAGATAAGACGGCACCGACTTTGGATGTGACTATTTCTGAAAAGGGGAGTGACAAACAAGTCACTGTTACTCCGGAAGAAAGTCAAGGCCGTTACCTTCTAGGTGTTCAACCGGGAATTAAGTCGGACTTTCTATCCATGTTTGTAGGTGGTTTTACAACTGCTGCTGACTCGGCCCTACGAATTTTATCAGCACTGAAAAATCTGATTTTCCAACCGGATTTGAACAAGTTGGGTGGACCTGTTGCCATCTTTAAGGCAAGTAGTGATGCTGCTAAAAATGGAATTGAGAATGTCTTGTACTTCTTGGCAATGATTTCCATCAATATCGGGATTTTTAATCTTATTCCGATTCCAGCTCTGGATGGTGGTAAGATTGTGCTCAATATCCTAGAAGCTATCCGCCGCAAACCATTGAAACAAGAAATTGAAACCTATGTCACCTTGGCCGGAGTGGTCATCATGGTTGTCTTGATGATTGCTGTGACCTGGAATGACATTATGCGACTCTTTTTTAGATAATCGAGGAATATTATGAAACAAAGTAAAATGCCTATCCCAACGCTTCGCGAAATGCCAAGCGATGCTCAAGTTATCAGCCATGCTCTTATGTTGCGTGCTGGATATGTTCGCCAAGTATCTGCAGGTGTTTATTCTTACCTACCACTTGCTAATCGTGTGATTGAAAAAGCTAAAAATATCATGCGCCAAGAATTCGACAAGATTGGTGCCGTTGAGATGTTGGTTCCTGCCCTTCTCAGTGCAGAATTGTGGCGCGAATCAGGTCGTTACGAAACTTACGGTGAAGACCTTTACAAACTAAAAAACCGTGAAAAATCAGACTTTATCCTAGGTCCAACACACGAAGAAACCTTTACAGCTATTGTCCGTGATTCTGTTAAGTCTTACAAGCAATTGCCACTCAACCTTTACCAAATCCAGCCTAAGTATCGTGATGAAAAACGCCCACGTAATGGACTTCTCCGTACACGTGAGTTTATCATGAAGGATGCTTACAGCTTTCACGCTAACTATGATAGCTTGGACAGTGTTTATGATGAGTACAAGGCTGCTTATGAGCGTATTTTCACTCGTAGTGGTTTAGACTTCAAGGCTATTATTGGTGACGGTGGAGCCATGGGTGGTAAGGATAGCCAAGAATTTATGGCCATTACATCTGCTCGTACAGACCTTGACCGCTGGGTTGTCTTGGACAAGTCAGTTGCCTCATTTGACGAAATTCCTGATCAAGTGCAAGAAGAAATCAAGGCAGAATTGCTCAAATGGATAGTCTCTGGTGAAGATACCATTGCTTACTCAAGTGAGTCTAGCTATGCAGCTAACTTAGAAATGGCAACAAACGAGTACAAACCAAGCAACCGTGTTGTCGCTGAAGAAGAAGTGACTCGTGTTGCAACGCCAGATGTTAAGTCAATCGATGAAGTTGCAGCCTTTCTCAATGTTCCAGAAGAACAAACGATTAAAACCCTCTTCTACATGGCAGATGGTGAGCTTGTTGCAGCCCTTCTAGTTGGAAATGACCAACTCAACGAAGTCAAGTTGAAAAACTACTTGGGAGCAGATTTCTTTGACGTTGCTAGCGAAGAAGAAGTGGCGAATCTTGTTCAAGCAGGATTCGGTTCACTTGGACCAGTTGGTTTGCCAGAGAATGTTAAAATCATCGCAGACAGGAAGGTGCAAGATGTCCATAATGCAGTTGTGGGTGCTAACGAAGATGGCTACCACTTGACTGGTGTGAATCCAGGCCGTGATTTTACTGCAGAATATGTGGATATCCGTGAAGTTCGTGAGGGTGAAATTTCACCAGACGGGCAAGGAGTCCTTAACTTTGCGCGTGGTATCGAAATTGGTCACATCTTTAAACTTGGCACTCGCTATTCAGCAAGCATGGGAGCAGATGTTTTGGATGAAAATGGTCGTGCTGTGCCAATCATCATGGGATGTTACGGTATCGGTGTCAGCCGTCTCCTTTCAGCAGTGATGGAGCAACACGCTCGCCTCTTTGTTAACAAAACACCAAAAGGTGAATACCGTTACGCTTGGGGAATCAACTTCCCTAAAGAATTGGCACCATTTGATGTGCACTTGATCACTGTCAATGTCAAGGACGAAGAAGCGCAAGCCTTGACAGAAAAACTTGAAGCAAGCTTGATGGGAGCAGGTTACGAAGTCTTGACAGACGACCGTAATGAACGTGTCGGAGTCAAATTCAGCGATAGTGACTTGATTGGGCTGCCAATCCGTATCACTGTTGGGAAGAAAGCGGCTGATGGCATCGTAGAAGTTAAGATTAAAGCGACTGGTGACACTATCGAAGTTCATGCAGATAATGTGCTCGAAACGCTTGAAATCTTAAGCAAGAAATAAAAACTATAATCAGAAGAAAAACAAGGAAAAAATGTAACTAGTTTTTACCTTGTTTTTTCTGTATAATGGGAAAAATGAGTAGATAAAGAGGTAAGTGTATGCTAAGATTTCCAAAGGATTTTGTCTGGGGATCCTCTACTTCTGGACCACAAACAGAAGGACGTGTAGCTGGTGACGGTAAGGGAGATAATCTCTGGGATTATTGGTACCAAGTGGAGCCAAACCGTTACTATAATGGGATTGGTCCAGATAAGACATCGACCTTTTATGAAAATTGGGAAAAGGATATTGAGCTACTGTTAGAAACTGGTCACACGGCCTTTCGGACTTCTATTCAGTGGTCACGGATTTTTCCACAAGGGCGTGGGGAAGTCAATCCTCAAGGTGTGGATTTTTATCGTAAGGTCTTTGAGGCTATTAAGGCCAAAGGGATTCGTCTTTTAGTCAATCTTTATCATTTTGATTTGCCTTTTGCCCTTCAAGAGGATGGTGATGGTTGGGAAAATAAGGGGACTGTCTCAGCTTATGAAGACTATGCTCGTTTTTGTTTTGAGACTTATGGAGATTTAGTGGATCAATGGATTACCTTTAACGAGCCAATCGTTCCTGTGGAATTTGGCTATTTTTACGATGCCCATTATCCACATAAGGTGGATGCAGAAGCGGCGGTTAAAGTAGCCTACCACACACAATTGGCTAGCAGTCGGGCGGTTAAGGCTTGTCATGAACTCTTGCCTGATTCCAAGATTGGGATTGTCCTCAACTTGACACCGGCTTATCCACGTAGCCAGCATCCTGCTGATGTCAAGGCTGCTAGTATTGCGGACCTTTTTCAGGCCCAATCTTTCTTAGATCCGTCTGTTTTGGGGACTTATCCACAGGAGTTGGTAGAAATCTTACATGAATACGGTCTCTTGCCTGATGCTACGGAGGAGGAGTTGGAAGTCATTCGTGACAATACAGTGGATTTCCTTGGTGTCAACTACTATCAGCCTTTGCGTGTTATGGCACCTCGATTTGCTAAGCATCCAGAGAGTCCACTCTTACCCGAACATTTTTACGAGCCTTATGTGATGCCTGGACGTAAAATCAATCCTCATCGTGGCTGGGAGATTTATGAGCAAGGGATCTATGACATTGCTCAAAATATCAAGGAAAATTATGGTAATATCGAATGGATGTTGACAGAGAATGGTATGGGTGTTGAAGGGGAAGAAAAATTCCGTCAAGATGGGATGATTCAAGATGATTACCGTATTGGCTTTGTAAAAGGTCATCTTCGTGAACTTCACCGTGCCATTAAAGATGGAGCCAACTGTAAAGGATACTTAATCTGGACCTTTATTGATTGCTGGTCATGGCTCAATAGCTATAAAAATCGCTATGGTTTGGTCGAATTAGACTTGGAAACGCAAGAACGTCGTCTGAAGAAATCAGGGCACTGGTTCAAGGAATTAAGCGATAATAATGGGTTTTAAAAAGAACTCTGACTGATTATCCCAATTGGTCAGAGTTTTTTGCTTACAGGAGCTTAATTTGAACTATACCAATTTTTACTCTTGACAAGTGAAAGAAACAAGTATATACTGTTTTTGCTGGTTCTATAAAAGAGGAATTAGACTATACCAATTTTAAGGAGAAAGCACAGCTGGTCTGTGTCGTATATACTATGTGTGGAATTGTTGGTGTTGTTGGAAACACAAATGCAACTGATATTTTGATTCAAGGACTTGAGAAGCTCGAATACCGTGGCTATGATTCTGCGGGAATTTTTGTCCTAGGTGGTGCTGAGAACCATTTGGTGAAGGCTGTTGGTCGTATCGCAGAATTGTCTGCCAAGACAGCTGATGTTGAGGGAACAACTGGTATCGGACATACTCGTTGGGCTACTCACGGGAAACCAACGGAAGACAATGCTCACCCACACCGCTCTGAGACAGAACGTTTTGTCTTGGTTCACAATGGAGTGATTGAGAACTACCTTGAAATCAAGGAAGAATACCTTGCAGGTCACCACTTCAAGGGGCAAACAGATACGGAAATTGCCGTTCACTTGATTGGAAAATTTGCGGAAGAAGATGGCTTGTCAGTTCTTGAAGCCTTCAAAAAAGCTCTTCACATCATCCGTGGTTCTTATGCTTTTGCCTTGGTTGACTCACAAACTCCGGAAGTCATCTACGTGGCTAAAAATAAATCACCACTTTTGATTGGTCTTGGACAAGGCTATAACATGGTCTGCTCAGATGCTATGGCTATGATTCGTGAAACCAACCAATACATGGAAATTCATGACCAAGAGTTGGTAATCGTCAAGGCGGATAGTGTGGAAGTTCAAGACTATGATGGCAACAGTCGTGAGCGTGCTAGCTACACTGCTGAACTTGACTTGTCTGATATCGGTAAGGGAACTTATCCTTACTACATGCTCAAGGAAATTGACGAGCAACCAACGGTTATGCGGAAACTTATCCAAGCCTACACAGATGAGGCTGGTCAAGTTGTCGTAGCCCCAGCTATTATCAAGGCTGTTCAAGACGCAGACCGTATCTACATCCTTGCAGCTGGAACATCTTACCACGCAGGATTTGCTTCTAAGAAAATGTTGGAAGAATTGACAGATACGCCAGTTGAACTTGGAATCTCATCTGAGTGGGGCTACGGTATGCCACTTCTCAGCAAGAAACCACTTTTCATCTTTATCAGCCAGTCTGGTGAAACAGCGGATAGCCGTCAGGTTTTGGTCAAGGCTAATGAAATGGGAATCCCAAGCTTGACAGTGACAAATGTCCCAGGTTCAACCCTTTCACGTGAAGCTAACCATACCATGCTCCTTCACGCAGGTCCTGAAATTGCCGTAGCCTCAACCAAGGCCTATACAGCGCAAATTGCAGCCCTTGCCTTCCTTGCAAAAGCAGTCGGAGAAGCAAATGGCAATGCCAAAGCGCAAGCCTTTGATTTAGTTCATGAGTTGTCAATCGTAGCTCAGTCTATCGAATCAACTCTTTCAGAGAAAGAAACCATTGAAGTCAAGGTTCGTGAGCTACTTGAAACAACTCGTAACGCCTTTTACATCGGACGTGGTCAAGATTACTACGTAGCCATGGAAGCAAGTCTCAAACTTAAAGAGATTTCTTACATCCAGTGTGAAGGCTTTGCGGCAGGAGAACTCAAGCACGGAACTATTGCCTTGATTGAAGAAGGAACACCTGTTTTGACTCTCTTGTCAGATCCAGTCCTTGCCAACCACACTCGTGGAAATATCCAAGAGGTGGCAGCCCGTGGTGCAAAAGTCCTCACTATCGCAGAAGAAAATGTTGCTAAAGAGACAGACGATATCGTCCTTACGACTGTACACCCTTACCTCTCACCAATTTCAATGGTCGTACCAACGCAATTGGTCGCTTACTTTGCAACCCTCCACCGTGGTCTTGATGTGGACAAACCACGTAACCTTGCTAAATCAGTAACGGTAGAATAGAATCTATGAATATACGGGCGTAAAGCCATAGGTTTATCCTATAAGGTTTTACAGCCTATTTTTTATGTTACAAATGATGATAGGGGTTTACTTTTCAATAATTATAGCAGATTGAATTTAGAACAGTACACAGGAATACTAAAATATTTCTAGAAATTAATTTGAATTTTCCAATTGATTTGTTCGTATCTTATTTCAAACTACTATAAAAAGAGGAAGCTGGGCAAAAACTCAATTTGAAGAGAAAATTCAGTAAATCTTTCCATGATAAAACGCATCATATTAAGGTTTTGTACACCTGATATGATGCGTTTTATCATTTTTAAGCCTTTTTGCCCAGCCTCGTCAAAAGTAAAGTTTTGGCACAAAATCTGTGACAAAACTTTAGTTTTAAAGGTTTTTAACTTTGTATATACTAGTTTTAAGAAAAGGAGGATGATCCTAATGGAAGAAAAAGTATCATTGAAAGTCAGAGTTCAAAAACTAGGGACATCGCTTTCAAATATGGTTATGCCCAATATTGGAGCATTTATTGCTTGGGGAGTGTTGACTGCCCTCTTTATCGCTGATGGCTATCTGCCAAATGAACAGTTAGCTACTGTTGTTGGTCCTATGTTAACGTATTTATTGCCAATCCTGATTGGTTACACAGGTGGATATATGATCCATGGTCAACGTGGTGCCGTTGTAGGAGCTATTGCTACTGTTGGTGCAATCACAGGTTCTAGTGTTCCTATGTTTATCGGAGCTATGGTAATGGGCTCACTGGGAGGATGGACTATCAAGAAATTTGATGAAAAGTTCCAGGAAAAAATTCGTCCCGGATTTGAAATGTTAGTTAATAATTTCTCAGCTGGTCTCGTTGGTTTTGCATTATTGCTTTTGGCTTTCTACGCAATCGGTCCAGTCGTATCGACTCTTACTGGAGCTGTTGGGAATGGTGTTGAGGCTATTGTTAATGCTCGCCTCCTTCCTATAGCTAATATTATCATCGAACCGGCTAAAGTCCTTTTCCTCAATAATGCCCTCAATCATGGCATTTTTACTCCTCTGGGAGTAGAACAGGTAGCTCAAGCTGGTAAGTCAATTCTCTTCCTATTGGAAGCTAATCCTGGACCAGGCCTGGGAATTCTATTAGCTTATGCTGTATTCGGTAAAGGTTCTGCTAAATCTTCTTCTTGGGGGGCAATGCTTATTCATTTCTTCGGAGGGATTCATGAAATTTACTTTCCTTATGTTATGATGAAGCCTACTCTATTTTTAGCTGCTATGGCAGGAGGTATCTCTGGAACTTTTACTTTTCAACTCTTAGACGCTGGTCTTAAATCTCCAGCTTCACCAGGTTCTATTATTGCGATTATGGCTACGGCGCCAAAAGGCGTTTGGCCCCATCTAAATGTTCTTCTAGGTGTTTTAGTGGCAGCAGTTGTTTCTTTCCTTGTAGCAGCCCTTATTCTTCATGCAGACAAGTCAACTGAGGATTCGCTCGAAGCTGCTCAGGCGGCTACCCAAGCAGCTAAGGCTCAGTCTAAAGGTCAGTTAGTATCAACTTCTGTTGATGCAGTTGTTTCGACAGACTCAGTGGAAAAAATCATTTTCGCCTGCGATGCTGGTATGGGAAGCTCTGCTATGGGAGCTAGTATTCTTCGAGATAAGGTTAAAAAAGCAGGTCTAGAGATTCCAGTATCTAATCAGGCAATCTCAAATTTGCTTGATACACCAAAAACATTAATTGTTACTCAGGAAGAACTGACACCAAGAGCTAAAGACAAGAGTCCAAGTGCTATTCATGTTTCTGTTGATAATTTCTTAGCGTCCCCTCGTTATGATGAAATTGTAGCTTCATTAACAGGAGCTTCTCCAATAGCAGAAATTGAAGGAGATATACCAACTTCAGCATCAGTAGATAGTCAGGAAATTGACCTTAACCATATTGATGCTGTAGTAGTTGCTTATGGTAAAGCACAGGGATCTGCAACTATGGGCTGTGAAACGATTCGGGCTATCTTTAGAAACAAGAATATTCGTATTCCAGTTTCTACTGCCAAAATTTCAGAATTAGGTGAATTTAATTCTAAAAACATAATGATTGTAACAACTATTTCTTTACAGGCAGAAGTGCAGCAAACAGCACCGAATTCTCAATTTCTTATTGTGGATAGTTTAGTAACAACACCAGAATATGACAAAATGGCTGTTAGAATGTACAAATAGAACTAGAGGTTTCTAAATTACGAATGCTATTAACCAAACGAGAAGAACAATTATTGAAGGCTTTCCTACATGTAGGGAAGCTTTCAATGCAAGACATGACTGAAATCTTACAGGTTTCATCTAGAACAATTTATCGAACTTTATCAGATTTGACAGATAGCATGGAGCAATATGGAATCGAAATAACGAAGCATGGGAAATACTATATTTTGACTGGAGAGTTGGATGATTTGCCGACAGAACTTGAAGTGTTAGTTGAGTATAGTCCCCAAGAAAGACAAGAGTTGATTACCTATCGCCTTCTGACTGAGAGTGGTTTTGTCACCAATGAAGCATTGCAAGAATGCATGAAAGTCAGTAATGTAACTATTATTCAGGATATTTCAGATATTGATAAGCGTCTTTTAGACTTTGATCTGAAAATTGAACGACAAAAAGGTTATCGTATTTCTGGTGATTCAGTTGGTAAGAGAAGATTTTTGGCTATTTTACTGACAAACTGTATCTCAGTAGCAGATTTTTCAACCGGTAATTTTGGGAGCTTTGATATTTTAGAAGCAGATAGAACTAGGCTGGCCAGTCAGATTGTTAATAAGCAACTGTCAGGTTTTCCAGATATGGATGCTAGGATGAAGATGTTTTTTGCGATCTTGTTATCTCTTATAGGTCAGGAGCAAAACATTGAAAATTCACCTAATACTAGTAAGCAGGCTTTGGAAATTTCTCAAAAAATTTTTCAAGCTTACTCTAAGCAGACTGCACAATTTTATAGTATTCAGGAAATTATCTATTTTGCGAGCATCTTGGATGAATTAATCATTAAACGTCAGGACAATCCGCTCTTTACGGAGAAATTTGATGGTGAATTTTTCTACAATATTTCAAATCTGATTGATACGGTTTCCATGTATACCAAGATTGACTTTTTTAAGGACAAGGTTTTATTCAATTTTCTTTTCCATCATATTCGGCTCAGTTTAGGCGTCCCTATCCTTTTTCAGGGTGAAAATTTGCCAGAATCTGTCCAGATTTTAGTTGAAAGGAATAAATTTCTTTATACAGTCATCAGTCTTTTAGTGAATGATATTTTTCCGAAATATCTTCATACAGAGTATGAGTATGGCATGATTGCCCTACATTTTATCTCTAGCTTAGGCCGTAGTCCAGAGATTTATCCAGTCCGTGTTTTGCTTTTAACGGATGAACGTCGGGTCACTAGAGATTTATTAGTCAGTAAAATTAAGAGTGTTGCTCCTTTTGTAGAGTTGATAGATATTCAGTCTCTAGTAGATTACCACAGTATTGATCTCAGTCAGTATGATTATATTTTATCTACCAAGCCGCTGACTAATCAGGAAATCGATGTAATTTCTAGTTTTCCAACCGTCAAAGAATTGCTTGAATTGCAGGAACGACTTCAGTATGTACAGGCACATCGTACAATTGTCGCGCGTGATGCTATCGCTCCAGAGAAAAGTTATGACTTGCAAGATTATTTAATATCTAGTAGTCAGCTTTTGAGTCAATTCGAGTTGGTTCAATTGGAAAATAATCAATCATTTGAGCACACGGTAGAACAAATCATCCAATATCAGAAGAATGTGAGTGACAGAGATTACCTAACAAGAAAATTGTTATCTCACTTCCAGAATAGTCCTATGGCTATTCCTAATACTGGTCTGGTGCTTTTACATAGTCAGTCTAGCAAAGTAACAACAAATAGTTTTACTATGTTTGAACTCAAACTACCTATCTCCGCATTGTCAATGAAACGAGAGGAAGAAGAGGTCAAAAGGTGTCTGCTAATGCTAATGTCTAAAGAAGCTAGCGAGGAAGCGAGAGATTTAATGACAGCTATCAGTCAGTCGATTATTGAAAATCATCTTTATACAGAGATTTACAAGACGGGAAATCAATCCATTATTTATCAGATGCTAAATACTATTTTTAACGAAAAAATTAAGAAATTGGAGAACTAATATGAAACTTGAAAAACATTTGATTAAGCTTAATAAACAATTTTCTAACAAGGAGGAAGCTATTTGTTATTGTGGGCAAGTTCTTTATGAGGGTGGATATGTTAATGAAGACTATATTGAAGCCATGATTGAGCGAGATAAAGAGCTATCTGTTTACATGGGTAACTTTATCGCCATACCGCATGGAACAGATGCAGCAAAAAATGATGTCCTCAAGTCTGGTATTACAGTCGTTCAAGTCCCTAGAGGGGTTGATTTTGGGAATGTATCTAACCCTCAAGTGGCAACGGTTCTTTTTGGTATTGCTGGTATTGGTAATGAACACTTAGAAATTATTCAGAAAATTTCTATCTTCTGTGCAGATGTAGATAATGTTCTTAAACTAGCAGATGCTCAGTCAAAAGAGGAAGTATTGCGCTTATTTGATGCTGTTGAATAATTGAATTTCGTCATTTGTCATCTAGTATATATGTCCCTCAAATAGGAAAAGGAGAAATTGAATGAAACATTCTGTTCATTTTGGTGCCGGTAATATCGGTCGTGGTTTTATAGGTGAAATTCTATTTAAAAATGGTTTCCATATTGATTTTGTGGATGTCAATAATCAGATAATTCATGCTCTAAATGAAAAGGGCAAGTATGAAATTGAAATTGCACAGAAAGGACAGTCTCGTATAGAAGTAACTAATGTGGCTGGCATTAATAGCAAAGAAGATCCTGAGCAAGTCATTGAAGCGATTCAAAAGACGGATATTATTACTACTGCAATCGGACCTAATATACTCCCTTTTATCGCTGAACTTCTAGCCAAAGGAATCGAAGCTCGCCGAGTTGCAGGAAATACACAGGCATTGGATGTTATGGCCTGTGAAAATATGATTGGCGGGTCTCAATTTCTTTATCAAGAAGTCAAGAAATATTTAAGTCCGGAAGGTTTGACATTTGCTGATAACTACATAGGTTTTCCAAATGCTGCAGTAGACAGGATTGTTCCAGCACAAAGTCACGAAGATTCCCTTTTTGTTGTGGTCGAACCCTTTAATGAATGGGTCGTGGAAACCAAGCGTCTTAAAAATCCAGATTTACGTCTAAAAGATGTGCATTATGAAGAAGATTTAGAACCCTTTATTGAGCGAAAACTTTTTTCAGTCAATTCTGGACATGCAACTTCAGCTTACATTGGTGCGCATTATGGTGCCAAGACAATTTTGGAAGCTCTTCAAAATCCTAATATCAAATCTCGGATTGAATCTGTATTAGCTGAAATTCGGAGTCTCTTGATTGCCAAATGGAACTTTGATAAAAAAGAATTGGAGAATTATCACAAAGTCATTATAGAACGGTTTGAAAATCCTTTCATAGTGGACGAAGTTAGTCGCGTAGCTCGTACTCCAATCCGAAAATTAGGCTATAATGAACGATTCATCCGGCCGATACGTGAATTGAAAGAACTCAGTTTGTCATATAAAAACCTACTTAAAACAGTTGGCTATGCCTTTGACTATCGCGATGTAAATGATGAAGAAAGTATTCGATTAGGTGAATTGTTGGCTAAACAATCAGTCAAAGATGTTGTTATACAAGTTACAGGTTTAGACGACCCAGAATTGATTGAGCAAATTGTAGAGTATATTTAATCTTTTTCGAAAATCTCTTCAAATCAGGTTAGCATCCATCTGCAACCTCAAAACAGTATTTTGAGCTGACTTCATCAGTTCTATCTACCACCTCAAAGCAGTGCTTTGAGCAGCCTGCGGCTAGCTTCCTAGTTTGCTCTTTGATTTTCATTGAGTATTAGAATAATTTTTCAAATTGAAGGACAGAGTAGATAGGGAGAGTCACAATGGTAGAATTGGGAATTTCAACATTTGGGGAAACAACGGAGCTTGAAGGGATTGGGCAAACTTACAGTCATGACGAACGCATTCGCCAGTTGCTAGCAGAGGTTGAACTGGCTGACAAGGTTGGTTTGGATGTGTATGGGATTGGTGAGCACCATCGAGAGGATTTTGCAGTATCAGCCCCAGAGATTGTCCTGGCAGCTGGGGCAGTCAATACCAAGAAAATCCGTTTGACCAGTGCAGTCAGCATTCTCTCGAGCATGGATCCGATTCGCTTATTCCAACAATATGCCACTATCGATGCTTTGTCAAATGGACGTGCGGAGATTATGGCTGGAAGGGGTTCTTTCACGGAATCATTTCCTCTGTTTGGCTATGATTTGAAAGACTACGAAGCCCTTTTTGATGAGAAATTAGACTTGCTCCAGTTAGTCAATGAAAAGACAAAGCTAGACTGGAAAGGTCGATTGACCCAAACGATTGCTGGTAAAGAAGTTTATCCTCGTCCAGTTCAGGACAAATTACCCTTGTGGATAGCGACAGGTGGTCATGTCGAATCAACAGTAAAGATTGCTCAGGCAGGCCTACCGATTGTCTATGCCATTATTGGTGGTAACCCTCGTTATTTTAAAAAGTTGATTCAGGCTTATCGTGAGATTGGGAGCGAAGCAGACCATGCCAGTCATGAACTAAAGGTTGGGGTCCATTCTTGGGGGTGGATTGCTGAAGATGGCGAGCAGGCTGTGAAAGATTATTTCCATCCGACCAAGCAAGTAGTGGATGCTATTTCCAAAGATCGTCCACACTGGCAAGAATTGCGTTATAAGCAATATTTGGAGCAGGTAGGATCAAATGGCGCCATGTTTGTGGGCAATCCAGATCAGGTGGCCGAAAAATTGATTCGCATGATAGAGGATTTAGATTTGGACCGCTTCATGTTGCACCTACCTCTTGGTTCTATGCCTCATGATCAGGTTCTGAGAGCTATTGAACTATTCGGAACACAAGTAGCACCCAAAGTCCGGGCTTACTTTGCCATGAAAGAGGCTTAATAAAAAATACTAATCAGGCTGATAAAAAATCTATATAACAACTATTTTAAAAAGCAATAAACAGAAAAAATCTCTGAAAAGCTAGTAAAATCAAGCTTTTCAGAGATTTTTTTCTCTATTGATATAAACAATCCCAATCAAGTCGATAGTCAATATATATTGGGAAAAGGTCAAAAGGAGTGGTAAGATGGTTTCAATCCAAATGGAAGGAGAGAAGTATGACAAGTAAAAGAGAGCTAGTTTTTAGAGCTATTCGAGGAGAAGAGGTGGAACGGGTTCCTGTTGGCTTTTGGTTTCATTTTGTAATACTGGAGGAAAAAGGACAAGGTTTAAATAATCCACGTATCTTTCAAAAAAGTGTAGAGGGACATCGGAAGTACGTTGAAAGAATCCATCCTGATTTTGTCAAAATGATGAGTGACGGATTTTTCATTTATCCAAGTAATGTCTACAGTCCTAAGGTTACAAGTCTTCAGGAGTTAGCTTCTATTGAGTCGATTGGTGAAAACCATCCTTGGATTCAGCAACAAGTAGAAGTGGTAGAGGCTATTCGAGCAACCTTCACTGAGGACATTGCATCATTTTACAATATTTTTTCTCCGATCTCCTATTTGAAAAGGTGGTTTCGTACAGAGACTTCTAGAGGTGATAAGGAGGTTTCAGATCTTTTTCTTGAAAATCCAGAGCTATTCAGGGATGTTTTAGACGTGATAGCTGAGGATATCGCTATCCTAACTAAAAAAATCATTCAGGATGGTGGAGCAGATGGAATCTATCTCAGTACACAAGAAATTCAGGATGAGCGCATCACAGCAGAATTGTATCAGACCTATATTGAGCCAAGTAACATAAAGGTTTTAGAAGCTGCCAATCAGGTAGGTGGGGTAAATATCCTGCATATCTGCGGTTTCCAAGGTGCCAGTAACAATGTGACTATTTTCAAAGATTATCCAGCCCAGGTTTTCAATTGGGCAACCCACCATGAAGCAGTCAGTTTACCTCAAGGTCAGGAGCTATTTCATGGCAAAGCGGTCTTGGGTGGTTTTGAAAATGGGAAGCAGAGCCTGCTTTATGGAGGTAGAAAGGCTGCACTACAAGAGGAAACCAAACGATTGTTGGCTGAAGCTGGGACTAGAGGAGTCCTTCTTGGAGCGGATTGCACGGTTCCAGATGACTTTGAATTAGAAAGATTGGACTGGATTCGTCAGGCTGCTATGTTAGAATAGGAGAGCCTTATGAAAAGAAAAAAGTGGCTATTGGTAGGGACGGCCCTCGGCTTTGTCATCTTACTTGCGATCAGTCTTACAAAGGGACTTGCTTGTAAGGAAGGGCCAAGATGTCATGGGATTCAGGATTTTCAGAAGAGAAGTCTTCCCTTTATTCAAACCAATGATATTGCCAGTGTTTTATTAGTTGAAAAAGAAAGAAATGGAAAATAGAGATGTCAGAAAAAAGAGACTGGGTTTTAAAAGCATTTAGAGGAGAAGTGGTTGGCCGTGTACCTGTAGGTTTTTGGCACCACTTTACATCAGAAGAGGAATGGTTAAAGGGATTTTCCAATCCTGTGATTATTGAAAAGAACATACAAGGTCACAAACGTTTTATCCGTGACCTACATCCAGACTTTATCAAGTTGATGAGTGATGGCTATTTTGCTTATCCAAATCCAGTTATTGCCAAAGGAAAGTCACTCCAAGAGCTGTCGGAGATTCAACCTCTGGGTGAAGATCATCTGTGGATTAGAGAGCAGGTAGAATTAGTGAAGAAGATTAAGCAGGAGTTTACGGAAGATATTGTTGCTATTTACAATATTTTTGCGCCTGTGACCTACCTCAAATGGTTACTTGGAGAAGTGTCTGGTGGAGATGATCTCATTGCAGACTTCTTAGTTCAAGATTCTCAGAAATTGAAAAAAGTACTTGATGTGATTGCGCAAGATATCGCTAGCTTGAGTCAAGCTATTATTAAAGATGCAGGAGTAGATGGTATTTATCTCAGTGTGCAAAGTATTCAGGATGCGCGTGTTTCTGCTGAAGCCTATCAGGAGATTATTGAGCCGAGTGAACTGACTGTTTTAAATGCGGCTAAGTCGGTTGGTGGGGTAAATATCCTTCATATCTGTGGCTATGAAGGAGCCCGAAACGATATTCATATCTTTGCCGACTATCCAGCTCATGTTTTTAACTGGGCAGTTGGTCCAGAAGGGATTAGCCTAAAAGAAGGTCGTGAGATTTTCAAGGGTCGTGCTGTTCTGGGAGGATTTGAAAACGGTAAAGACGGCCTTCTCTATCGAGGCAGTAAGGAAGAAATTCAGGCTGAAACCAAACGATTGGTAGAAGAAACAGGGAAAGATGGCCTCATACTTGGAGCAGATTGTACCATTCCAAACGATATTGCAGTGGAGCGTATCCAGTGGGTGAGAGAAGCAGTAGCTAAATAAAGGAGAAGAATATGAGTAAGAAAACATGGATTGTTGGTGGAGTTGCGGTTGTGGCAGTGCTTGGAGCAACGATTATTGGTAGGACTTTGTCGGGAGCATCTGCTAAAGGTGCAGATGCAGCTTCGTCTGGACAAGTAACAACTTTAAAAGTTGCCCATACTCAAAACTATGTCCCTTATGATTTTATTGACGAAAAAGGGGAATCAGATGGTTATGAAGTCGCTGTTTTAAAGGCGGTGGATGAGAAATTAGCAGATTATAAATTTGAGTATACTGGAACTAGTGATGATGATCTCTTGATTGGACTTGAGTCTGGCAAGTACGATATTGGAACTAAAGGTGCTTGGTATACAGATGAACGGGCTAAGAAATTCATTATTCCATCTGAGCCAGTAGGAGCCAGCATTATTGGTTTTACTGTCAGAAAAGGAGATGAAGCTAAATATAAGAATATTGATGATTTCGCCAAAAATAAAGGGAAATTAGTACCCATCTCTCCTCAAAATGCCCAGTGGAATGTGATTAATAGCTATAATGACAAGCACAAGGATACACCAATTGAGTTGACAGCTGCTGAATCTTTCAAGGTGGCAGATGCTTATGCTTGGGTTTTAGAAGGACGTTATGATGCTTTCTTTGACATCAAGTTGTCTTTTGAAAAAGCAGTGACAGCAGAGGATGGTTCTTACCACCAATATGCGGACAAACTTAGCTGGTTCCCTTATAAAGGAATTCCAACCTATCCCTTGATTCACCGTGATGAAAAGGGTGAGAAGTTTGCTAAAGAGTATGAAAAAGCGATTAAAGAATTAAAAGAAGATGGAACTCTAGCTAAACTTTCTCAAAAATACTTCAAAGAAGATGTTTTTAGCTACGTTGATAGAGATTAGATGAGCAGTCAGGCGTGTTATACTCTTCGAAAATCTCTTCAAACCACGTCAACGTCGCCTTGCCGTAGGTATGGTTACTGACTTTGTCAGTTCTATCCACAACCTCAAAACACTGTTTTGAGCAATCTGCGGCTAGTTTCCTAGTTTGCTTTTTGATTTTCATTGAGTATTAGAAAGAGGTTTACATGGTTTCATATGACTTTTCAAGAGTGTTCCAATTTTTACCCACCTTATGGCAGGCTCTTCCGATGACCTTGTCCATTCTCTTTTTTACTACAATCCTTGGTTCCCTTTTCGGTGGCTTACTGGCTTGGGCTCAAGTGGGAGAAGACAAGACTTTTGCAGGTCTTTCTAAGGGCTATATTTTCACTCTTCGCTGTACTCCCCCCATTGTCTTACTGTTTTTAGTTTTTTATGGTTTACCTGAATTTTTAAAATGGTGGCTGAATTTAGATATCAACAACTGGTCTAAGACGGTCTTCGTCTTATTCACCATGGTCTTGCTATTTGCGGCTATCATTGCAGAAGTATTTAAGGCGTCCTATCAGGCAATTCCCAAAGGTCAGATGGAAGCTGGAGTCAGTATTGGTCTGACCCCTAGTCAGACATTTTGGAGAATCATTTTTCCTCAGGCTTTTCAAGTGGCTCTTCCAAATATGACGACCGCTATTCTAAATTTGATGCGGGACGCTGCCCTAGCCTATACGATTGGTTTTGTGGATGTCATGGGAGCTGGGAATCTCTTAATCAGTCGCAATTTGGGGAATTACTCTCTTGAAACCTATACAGCGGTTGCCATTCTTTATTGGGGTGTAGCCTTGGCTGTTTCCTTCTTGAGTCGCTTGTTAGAAAAATCTTTGGAAACGAAAGGGAGATAGGATATGGATTTAGACTATATTGCGAAAACTTTTTTAGAGACCTTAAAAGGGGTGCCAACCACCTTAATCATTATGATTGTAGCCATGGTCTTAAGTTTTGGACCAGCCTTGTTTTTAGCTCTGGGACAAATATATAAAGTCAAAGGTGTTCGAACTTTCTCTCTCGTGTATCTAGCTTTTATAAGAGCAACACCTCCGATTTTGCTGATTCTTTTCTTTTATAGTTTGTTTCCGAGTTTGCTCAATCAATTTCTCAAAAGCATAGGGAGTGATGTTGATATCTTTAAACTCAATCCGATCTATTATGCTTTTATTATCTATAGTTTGATGACAACAGGTAGTTTATCAGAAATCTTACGTTCGGCTATTTTGACTGTGGATAAGGGACAATTAGAAGCTGCACAAGCGATTGGTTTAACCACTAGTCAGGCTTATGTGAGGATTGTTTTTCCACAGGCCTTGCAATCAGCCTTGCCCAATCTGGCTAATCTAGTCATAAATATTGTAAAAGGAACCTCTTTGGTCTTTGTGATGACCATTAAGGATATTACAGCCATTGCCCGTGTTGAAGCGTCTTATGGTTATCAGTATTTTGAATCCTATTTTGTGATCTTTTTACAGTACATTCTTATTTGCGGATTGATTCAATGGGGCTTTTCAATCTTAGAGAAACGCTATATTCAAAGAAGAAAGGGACAAGTAGTGCCCAGTACAGGTTTAGCATAGGAGGAGACAATGTTACAAGTAGAACATGTTGCAAAAAAATTTGGAGACAGACAAGTCCTGGGAGATGTTAATCTCAAGGTCAACCAAGGGGATGTGGTTGTAATATTGGGGCCATCTGGATCAGGTAAAACGACTTTTCTCAGATGTCTCAATCATTTAGAAAAAGCCGATAGTGGCTCTTTGAAGCTTGCTGATAAAGAATACGACCTTGGAAAATTGACTAAAAAAGATATTTTAGAAATTCGCAAGAAGACTGCTTTCGTTTTTCAACATTATAATTTATTTGCTAATAAAACGGCCTTGGAAAATATTTTGGAGGGCTTGATTATTGCTCGGAAAATTCCTAAGGAAGAAGCAACAAAACGTGCGGAAGCTGCCTTAGAAAAAGTTGGTTTACTAGCTTATAAAGCTTACTATCCCTCTCAGCTTTCTGGAGGCCAGCAACAACGAATCGGTATTGCGCGTGCCATTGCTGTGAAACCAGAGGTCATTTTATTAGATGAGCCAACATCGGCCTTGGATCCAGAGTTGGTAGGGGATGTTTTAGATGTTTTAAAACAGTTAGCTAAAGAAGGAGTTACTATGGTAGTAGTGACTCATGAGATGGGTTTTGCTAGAGATGTAGCCAATCATGTTATTTTTATGGACGGTGGGAAAATTGTTGAAGAAAATAATGCCCATGATTTCTTTAGTCGTCCAAAAGAAGAACGAACCAAGCAATTTTTGGCACGAATACTCTCGGATGCGACCTATAGTGTAGAATATATGATTTGATAGATAGGCTTATCAGGGCAAAAATCAATCCCCCGAGCGTTAAGGCTTGGGGGATAGTTCTATAGGAGGGCTAGTTTAGTTCTCTTTTTTATTTTTTAGTAAGAAACCGAGACCAAGGAGCGCAAGGAGGCTGATTCCTGCAAATAGGAGTTTGTTTTCGTTTTTGATTCCTGTATTTGGAAGTTCAGCTTGTTTATCTGGGGTTGCAGGTATATTTTCCTTGCTAGAGCTTTCTACCGATTCGTTTCGAACCGCTTCTTTTACAGATGATGCTTGTGCTTCTTGTGCTGGTTGTGAAGCTTGTGAACCAGTTGTAGCTTGGCTAGGTTTATTTTCTGAATCAGCTACTGTTGCAGATGGTTTAGTAGAATCAGGTTTAGCTTGTGGAGCTGGATCTTGATGTGCAGGGAGAGAAGCTTCATTTTGATGTTCAGGCTTGGAAGGGCTTGAGTCTGGTTTCTCTTCTGCAGTTGACTCATGGCTAGTTCCATTTTGAGAGACTCGAAGAACAGTAGCTGTAAGGGCATTCAATTTCAAGCCTTTTTCAGTCCATTCAAGTCCTTTCGGGTTGGCAATTCCGACTGGTCCTGCTTGGTTCTCATCTGCCAAAACTTCAGCATTTCTTAGATGGGCAAAGGCAGTTCCCAAATTAAATTCGCGAGCTTTTTCGTCCGCATTGACAAAGACTGCGTAGATATCACCGTTTGGAGCAGTGATTTGGTAGCCAATCACTACATCCTCTTTTTCTACACCATTTTGACCTGGGACAGTGATGAGGTGGACACGGTCTTTAATATCTTGGAGACTCTTAAGTCGGAAGGCATCTGTAGATTGACGAAGGGCAATCAAACCTTTCATGTAGTCACGGCTCTTGACATTTTCAGGATATGCTTTTCCATCTGTAGCCTTAGTCCAGTCAAACTTGTTGACTGCATCGCTAGAATCGTAAGAGTCATGGATGAAGTAAGGATAGTCAAACGGATTGCCATCCTTATCACGCAACAAGTGAGATTTGTTTGGTTGTTTGTCCTCTGCTACTGGAGTCTTGTAGGCTGGGTCACGGAATTGTTTAGTACGTCCATATTCCTGACCGGAGTGGATAAATGGAGTTCCTTGAGCTGTCAAGACCATGAGATTTCCAAGTCGTAAACGACGGTGGATTTCAGCATAGTTCTCAGCCTTGCTTGGGTCTTTTTTGATAGACTGGGCAATGATGTCAAAGAGGGTCAAGTTATCATGGGCTGCGATGTATTGGATGACATCTCCAGGACTGTCTGCTTCAAAGTTGGTTGGTTGAGCAATGAGATTTTTGAAGACAGTGTTGACATCACGCTTGCCACCTGTGATAAAGGCAGGTTGACCTTCGTTTGGATAACCAGATTTGAGGTTGTTACGGATGTCATCTGAAAAGACAGCGACAGTATCGGTATGTTTCATCCAATCTTGGTCAGCAGCTTTAGTAGGCATATTTTCATCACCAGCATAGGTTCTCCAACCTTCACCAAGCATGATTAGGTTTGGATTGAGGGCGCGTGCAGCCTTGTAAGCTTCTTCGATAGAAGCGGCGTCATGGTCTCCCATCATATCGAAACGGAAGCCATCCACTTTGTAGGTATCAACTAGATATTTGATAGAGTCAACTAGGATCCGTTTACTCATATGGTGGGTTGTCCCCAAGCGTCCACCACCAAAGCTAGTTCGAGGTGTCCCATCAGCATCCATAAAGTGGTAGTAGTTTGGTTCTAAATCTTCAAAGAGATCGACTTTGGCTGTATGGTTATAAACTACGTCTAGGATAGCTCCCATGCCACGTTTGTGGATTTCGTTGATGAGGTTTTTAAATTCTGCGATTCGTTTTTCTGGATTCTTAGGATCGCTTGAGTACATACCAGTCAATGAGAAGTAGTTTTGAGGGTCATATCCCCAGTTGTAGTTGCTGTTGCTTGAAGCATAGTCAGACAAGCGTTCATGGTTTTTCAATTCATTGACAAAGTAGTAAGACAAGACTGGAAGGAGCTGGATGTGGGTTACCCCCAAGTCTTTGAGATAGTCTAGTTTTTCAATGAAGGCTTCAAAAGTCCCAAATGGTTTGGTTAAGTCTTTTGCAATGGCAGGATCTGAAGTGAAGTCGCGCACATGAGCTTCGTAGATAACGGCATCTTCACGAGTTTTGAAGTTGTGAATCTTACCATAAGTCAAGTCTTGAGGTCCTAGTTTAGCTGGATTTACAAAGGCGGCTTTAGCCACTTTATGGGAAGCGTCTGTTTTTGCAAGATCACTATTCCAAGCAGCGAGGGATTTAGCGTAAGGATCGAGTGCAAGAACAGTTTTACCCTGACGCTCGATTTGGTATTGATAATAGTAGCCAGTGAAATCTGTGATTCCTAATTTGTTTGTGCTATCTAGAGTTTGTTTCCAAGTTCCTCTTTCCCCTTTTTCAAGAGCGACAGTTCCAACTACTTTGTCAGGGTCATTCTTGTCGTAGACAACAACAGAAACCTTATCAGCACTTGGTGACCAGAGAGTTAAATCAACCTGTTTTCCTTCTTCTTTGAGTTCAGCTCCCAGTTTGCCATCATAGCTGTAAGTCTCATCTTTCAGGCGCCAGCTTGTTTTGGTAGTGAATTTGTCAGAGTTGTAGCTAACGGTATAAGGATGTTTTGTGTCAGAGAAATCTCCGCTGTAGGTCACTTTCTTACCAGCCTCATCGATTGTAACATCGGTAATAGCTACTTTTTCTCCTAGGTGATTAGTGATGTTGGAGTGCTTGAGGATATCCTCTTTTTTAGCACCGACAAGTGTTGAAAAACTACTTTCAATGCTAGAAGTTCCTACGTGTTGGGCACCTGTCATACGGATATCATGGATATAGTATGGATTTGTGTAAATCGATTCGTCATCGTCTTTTAGGAAAATTTGGCTATGATTTTTCAAATCTGTGAACTTATAATCTTCTTTACGGATTTTCACGTCGTCTCCTTGTTTGCTCTCATCTAGTAGCAAAAATCCAAATTCTCTCGCGGCTTCATTAAGAGGAATGTCGATATAGCGACCGTATTTACCTGTAGCCGTAAAGTCTGTTCCGTCAGGCCATTGAGCGCTACTTGGATTTTTCACATCTCCCCAGTACCAGAGAGATTTCTTGTCATAGTTGCCATCTGTGCGGTAGTAGTTGACGCGAACAGTTCCTGCGGGTTGTGGCTCGTAAGAGAAAACCTTGTAATCTTGGTCTAACCAAGCCTCATTCATCTTTGGTGCCAGTTTTTCTACAGATTTATCGCCGGTTAGATTTTTTCCAGCTGTATTGTTGATGAGGAAGCTAATTTTCTTGGCTTGTTCTCCCTTTAATTTGACATCTAGGTAGTAGCCGTAGTCATCTTTTTTGGCATCCTTGAAGGACAGGGCTCCGTTTGGCCAATTTTCAGAAGGTTTTTCAACATCGTCCCAAGTCCAGAGTCCTTGAGCATCCTTGTTTTCTTCAGGAAGTTTTTTGACGTGGATACGGAAGTAGTTGTCTTCGATGGGCTCTTCTGCCTTAGTTTCAGTCGTTACTGGACTAGTAGAAGTAGTTGTCTCACTTGAACGATCTTCTCCAGTTTGTGGTGCTGAATCGGCTGGGCTTGCAACAGGAGTGGTTGCCTCTGTTGCAGGTTTTTCTTCTTTCTCTAGGGAAGCGTTTGCATTATTAGGTGAAGAAAAATCGCTTTCTTTCTTACCAGTGCTAGTTGCTGTATCAGTAAGAGGCTGGGCAAGGGCAGTAGTAGTTTCACTATTATTTGCGTTAGTGGTTGGTGTACTTTCGTCGGCTGAGATAGTTGGTGTAGCCATGGCAAGCAAGACAAGGCTTGCGCCGATAAGGACAGAACCAGTTCCATTTTTGAGGGAACGGATGCTGTAGACCATTTTTTTCTCAGTTTGAGCTGGTGTTTTTCTCATGATGATTCTCCAATCAATAAATTTCTATACCAGTATAGCATGTAGTAAAACAATATGCAAGCGTTTTCCTTTGTTTGTAAAAGAAATTCTTACTTTTGAGAAGTTTTCCGTATTATTTTATATATCAGTATAAATAATGGAAATAATACTCAATGAAA
>NZ_VMLM01000016.1:2608-15987 GCF_013276695.1 Streptococcus sp. 4155 | reverse complement strand
GACGTTGACGTGGTTTGAAAGTATAAAAATGTCACATAAGCCAAGCCGTATTATTAGGAAGATGATGTGTTCCCAGCTATTTTTATTCAGAAATTGATCTCTAATATTTCTTTTAAAAAGCTCATCTAGTGAAACTATAAATAGGAAAAGAAAAAAGTTAGTGTTTTTCAAGTGTTATCTAGTTTCCAAACTATAGTATTTACTGGAAATCTAAAGAAAATATCAGAAAAATTCAGCAAACGTTTTCTTCTTATTTTCTTGACTTTTTTGCTGATTTTTGCTTGACTTTTACTTGAAATTTGATAAACTATAGACAAATAGGAAAACGTATTCATTTAAAAACGGAGGAATAAGGAATGAATCAAGAAAAACGTTTGCATCGCTTTGTCAAAAAGTGTGGACTCGGTGTGTGTAGTGCTGTTGTTGCGGCCTTTTTATTGAACGCTCAGGGAGTAGCTTTGGCTACAGAGCAAGGGAATCGTCCAGTTGAGACAGAAAACATCGCTCGTGGAAAACAAGCTAGTCAAAGCTCTACTGCTTATGGAGGAGCTGCTACACGAGCAGTGGATGGTAATGTTGATAGTGACTATGGGCACCATTCTGTAACGCATACAAACTTTGAAGACAATGCTTGGTGGCAAGTCGATCTTGGAAAAACAGAGAATGTTGGAAAAGTTAAACTTTACAATCGTGGAGATGGGAATGTAGCTAATCGTCTTTCCAATTTTGATGTTGTTTTGTTAAATGAAGGAAAACAAGAAGTTGCTCGTCAACACTTTGATAGTTTGAATGGGAAGGCAGAACTTGAAGTTTTCTTCACCGCCAAAGGCGCTCGTTATGTAAAAGTGGAGTTGAGAACTAAAAATACCCCATTGAGCTTGGCAGAAGTGGAAGTATTCCGTTCAGCAACAACTCAAGTTGGACAGGATAGAACTGCACCAGTAGTAGATCAAACATCAGCATTGAAAGACTACCTTTTTGGCTTAACTTATAATCCTTTAGATATTTTAACTCGCAAGGGAGAAACCTTAGAAAATCGCTACAACACAAGTGCTAAGGAACAAAATGGAGAGTTTGTCGTTGTAGAAAAAATCAAGAAAACCCTCTCTACAGGCACAGCAGATGTTTCCATCAATGGAAATCAAAATGTCTTCCTAGGTGGCTTGTATAAGGCAAACCAAAATCTGCTAGAAAATCAGCCAGAATTGATTAGTCTTGCCCGTGCAAAGGGGACAGTCAGCGTCGATTTACCTGGTATGATTCAGTCTGACAGCCGAATTGAAGCAGATCCTACAACTAGTGGTATGCAGTCTGCGATGAATACCTTGGTTGAAAGATGGACAAAGAATTACTCATCTAGCCATTCCGTTCCTGCCCGTGTTCAGTATGAATCAACTACAGCCTATAGCATGAACCAATTGAAAGCAAAATTTGGTGCAGACTTTGAAAAAGCAGGCGCACCGCTCAAGATTGACTTTGAGGCTGTGCAAAAGGGTGAAAAGCAAATTGAAGTTGTAAACTTTAAACAAATTTACTATACAGCGACATTTGATGCACCGACCAATCCAGCAGCTGTATTTGACAAGAGTGTGACACCTGAAGATTTAAAACAAAGAGGCGTTGATTCACAAACTCCACCTGTATATGTATCAAATGTTTCTTACGGACGTCAAATCTATGTTAAGTTTGAGTCAACAAGTAAGTCTACTGAATTAAAAGCAGCTATTAATGCGGTTATCAAAGGTGCAACAATTGCTCCAAATTCTGAATGGAGCCGTCTATTGAAGAATACTTCTGTAACAGCAGTAATTGTAGGAGGTAATGCTAGCGGTGCTGCCAAAGTTGTCACAGGAACAGTCGAAAACTTGAAGGAACTCATCAGAGAAGGAGCTAACTTTAGCGCTCAAAGTCCAGCTGTGCCAATCTCATATAAGACTGCCTTCCTAAAAGATAATGCCCAAGCAACTTTACAAAATAGTACAGACTATATCGAAACGAAGGTTACTTCTTACAAAAATGGTTTCTTGAAACTTCATCATAAGGGTGCTTATGTTGCGCGTTACTACATTTATTGGGATGAAATTACATATGATGAACAAGGAAATCCAGAAATCCGTTCACGTCAATGGGAAGATAACGGAAAAAACAGAACTTCAGGCTTCCAAACAGAGATTCAATTTAGAGGAAATGTCCGTAATCTTCGTATCAAGGTTCAAGAAAAGACAGGTCTTGTATGGGAACCATGGCGTACAGTTTACAACCGCACAGACTTACCACTAGTACAACAGCGTACAATTACACATTGGGGAACAACTCTAAACCCTAAAGTTGATGAAAAAATTGTGAATGAGTAACAATTTGATTTACTTGATTCGATAGTAAACAGTGAAGAGGAGGAACTTCGATTTCTCCTCTTTTATGATTGACTTTTGAGAGAATGAAAGGGTAACTTCTATAGCAGATTGAAACTAGAATAGTACGTTGTTGCTATTAAAACATTTCTAGAAATTAAGTTGACTTTCTCAATAGATTTGTTCATGTCTTATTTCAATTCAATATAAAACTAACTTCCAGTTTTCCACAACCTAGTTTTTAGTATGAGAAAAACGCGTTGTTACAGACATAAGGAGCTTTTTGAGAAGTGGGAAATCCGTGTAATCAGATTTGACGGATGTTGGATGCATGATGCGATTGCGCTTGATTTCCTTCGAAATCGTTGACGGGCCTTTTCCCATATTCTCAACGATGGAACGGAAAGTCTCACACTTAATTCCACCATAAAAATCCGTTTTAGACTAATTTCCACTTCGGTCAGGCAAGTGGAAGTTACTTTGAGAAGTTACGCAGAGCTAAAATTAACAATAAAAAAGAAAAATATCTTGACAACCAATGGAAAATTTTGTTACAATAATAGACGGTACTTTTTACTTTTGGTCTCTCAAGAGTGTACAGGGACGTGCTGACAAATGTTGCAAAAGTACACACAGATGATAGCTGTCACCAAGTGTATCATCACCAAAAATAAAAAAACACAGGAGTATGTAGATGCCTACAATTAACCAATTGGTTCGCAAACCGCGTAAATCAAAAGTAGAAAAATCTAAATCACCAGCTTTGAACGTTGGTTACAACAGTCATAAAAAAGTTCAAACAAACGTTTCTTCACCACAAAAACGTGGTGTTGCAACTCGTGTTGGAACAATGACACCTAAAAAACCTAACTCAGCCCTTCGTAAATTCGCTCGTGTACGTTTGAGCAACCTTATCGAAGTTACTGCCTACATCCCAGGTATCGGACACAACTTGCAAGAACACAGCGTGGTGCTTCTTCGTGGTGGACGTGTAAAAGACCTTCCAGGGGTACGTTACCATATCGTCCGTGGTGCACTTGATACTGCAGGTGTTAACGATCGTAAACAAGGCCGTTCTAAATACGGTACTAAACGTCCAAAAGCATAAGGAAAGGGGATAAAGAGAAATGAGTCGTAAAAATAGAGCTCCAAAACGTGACGTATTGCCAGATCCGCTTTACAATTCACAACTAGTTACTCGTCTTATCAACCGCGTTATGCTTGACGGTAAACGTGGTACAGCTGCTTCAATCGTTTACGGTGCTTTTGAGCAAATCAAAGAAGCTACTGGCAACGATGCACTTGAAGTATTTGAAACAGCTATGGAAAACATCATGCCTGTACTTGAAGTACGTGCACGTCGTGTTGGTGGTTCTAACTACCAAGTCCCAGTTGAGGTTCGTCCAGAACGTCGTACAACACTTGGACTTCGTTGGTTGGTAACAATTGCTCGTCTTCGTGGTGAACACACAATGCAAGACCGTCTTGCAAAAGAAATCTTGGATGCTGCTAACAACACTGGTGCAGCTGTTAAGAAACGTGAAGACACTCACCGTATGGCGGAAGCTAACCGTGCATTCGCACACTTCCGTTGGTAAGATAGGATGCGAAAGCGTTAAGAAAGTCCCAGAGAAAATAGGGAATCGAAGCAGGTTGCGATTGCAACCAATGAGATTCATCTTTTTCTCCAGACTTTTAGCTTGAGCTCAACTATATCATGATACTAGGAACGGTAAGGATGCAAGGTGAAAATAGGAAACTGACGCAGTATTCGACGAATACAAGGAAGTTTATCTTTTTCACACAGCATCCCGTTCCGGCTCAAATCGGCTAATTAACTTTAGCCCGAGTTCAATTCAACTTGTAAATCTACAAGTTGAAACCAACAATAGCATGAAAACATTGAGAACGGGTAGGTCCTGCCTATCCGTTTTTATTAAAATCGTGTTATAATAGAATAGAAATCAAAAATAAATAGGAGAAACAAACCTCATGGCACGCGAATTTTCACTTGAAAAAACTCGTAATATCGGTATCATGGCTCACGTCGATGCCGGTAAAACAACAACTACTGAGCGTATTCTTTACTACACTGGTAAAATCCACAAAATCGGTGAAACTCACGAAGGTGCGTCACAAATGGACTGGATGGAGCAAGAGCAAGAACGTGGTATCACTATCACATCTGCTGCAACAACAGCTCAATGGAACAACCACCGCGTAAACATCATCGACACACCAGGACACGTGGACTTCACAATCGAAGTACAACGTTCTCTTCGTGTATTGGATGGTGCAGTTACCGTTCTTGACTCACAATCAGGTGTTGAGCCTCAAACTGAAACAGTTTGGCGTCAAGCAACTGAGTATGGAGTTCCACGTATCGTATTTGCCAACAAAATGGACAAAATCGGTGCTGACTTCCTTTACTCTGTAAGCACACTTCACGATCGTCTTCAAGCAAATGCCCACCCAATCCAATTGCCAATCGGTTCTGAAGATGACTTCCGTGGTATCATTGACTTGATCAAGATGAAAGCTGAAATCTATACTAACGACCTTGGTACGGATATCCTTGAAGAAGACATCCCAGCTGAATACCTTGACCAAGCTCAAGAATACCGTGAAAAATTGATTGAAGCAGTTGCTGAAACTGACGAAGAATTGATGATGAAATACCTCGAAGGTGAAGAAATCACTAACGAAGAATTGAAAGCTGGTATCCGTAAAGCGACTATCAACGTTGAATTCTTCCCAGTATTGTGTGGTTCAGCCTTCAAAAACAAAGGTGTTCAATTGATGCTTGATGCGGTTATCGACTACCTTCCAAGCCCACTTGACATCCCAGCAATCAAAGGTATTAACCCAGATACAGACGCTGAAGAAACTCGTCCAGCATCTGACGAAGAGCCATTTGCAGCTCTTGCCTTCAAGATCATGACTGACCCATTCGTAGGTCGTTTGACATTCTTCCGTGTTTACTCAGGTGTTCTTCAATCAGGTTCATACGTATTGAATACTTCTAAAGGTAAACGTGAACGTATCGGACGTATCCTTCAAATGCATGCTAACAGCCGTCAAGAAATTGACACTGTTTACTCAGGTGATATCGCTGCTGCCGTTGGTTTGAAAGATACTACAACTGGTGACTCATTGACAGATGAAAAAGCTAAAATCATCCTTGAGTCAATCAACGTTCCAGAACCAGTTATCCAATTGATGGTTGAGCCAAAATCTAAAGCAGACCAAGACAAGATGGGTATCGCCCTTCAAAAATTGGCTGAAGAAGATCCAACATTCCGCGTTGAAACAAACGTTGAAACTGGAGAAACAGTTATCTCAGGTATGGGTGAGCTTCACCTTGACGTCCTTGTTGACCGTATGCGTCGTGAGTTCAAAGTTGAAGCGAACGTAGGTGCTCCTCAAGTATCTTACCGTGAAACATTCCGAGCTTCTACTCAAGCACGTGGATTCTTCAAACGTCAGTCTGGTGGTAAAGGTCAATTCGGTGATGTATGGATTGAATTTACTCCAAACGAAGAAGGTAAAGGATTCGAATTCGAAAACGCAATCGTCGGTGGTGTGGTTCCTCGTGAATTTATCCCAGCGGTTGAAAAAGGTTTGGTAGAATCTATGGCTAACGGTGTACTTGCAGGTTACCCAATGGTTGACGTTAAAGCTAAGCTTTACGATGGTTCATACCACGATGTCGACTCATCTGAAACTGCCTTCAAGATCGCGGCTTCACTTGCCCTTAAAGAAGCTGCTAAATCAGCACAACCAGCTATCCTTGAACCAATGATGCTTGTAACAATCACTGTTCCAGAAGAAAACCTCGGTGATGTTATGGGTCACGTAACTGCTCGTCGTGGACGTGTAGATGGTATGGAAGCACATGGTAACAGCCAAATCGTTCGTGCTTACGTTCCACTTGCTGAAATGTTCGGTTACGCAACAGTTCTTCGTTCTGCATCTCAAGGACGTGGTACATTCATGATGGTATTTGACCACTACGAAGATGTACCTAAGTCAGTACAAGAAGAAATCATTAAGAAAAACAAAGGTGAAGACTAATCTGTCCTCACTCTAGAAGGAAGTCACTTAGTGGCTTCCTTTTGTCTTTAGAAAATACCTCTAAATATGGTAAAATAGTAGGAGAATAATGTGAGGAAAATGAATGTCAAACAGTTTTGAAATTTTGATGAATCAATTGGGGATGCCTGCTGAAATGAGACAGGCTCCTGCTTTAGCACAGGCCAATATTGAGCGAGTTGTGGTTCATAAAATTAGTAAGGTATGGGAGTTTCATTTCGTATTTTCTAATATTTTACCGATTGAAATCTTTTTAGAATTAAAGAAAGGTTTGAGCGAAGAATTTTCTAAGACAGGCAATAAAGCTGTTTTTGAAATTAAGGCTCGGTCTCAAGAATTTTCAAATCAGCTCTTGCAGTCCTACTATAGGGAGGCTTTCTCTGAAGGTCCATGTGCTAGTCAAGGTTTTAAGTCCCTTTATCAAAATTTGCAAGTTCGTGCTGAGGGTAATCAGCTATTTATTGAAGGATCTGAAGCGATTGATAAGGAACATTTTAAGAAGAATCATCTTCCTAATTTAGCCAAACAACTTGAAAAGTTTGGTTTTCCAACTTTTAACTGTCAAGTCGAGAAGAATGATGTCTTGACCCAAGAGCAGGAAGAGGCCTTTCATGCTGAAAATGAGCAGATTGTTCAAGCTGCCAATGAGGAAGCGCTCCGTGCTATGGAACAACTGGAGCAGATGGCGCCTCCTCCAGCGGAAGAGAAACCAGCCTTTGATTTTCAAGCGAAAAAAGCTGCAGCTAAACCCAAGCTGGATAAGGCGGAGATTACTCCTATGATCGAAGTGACGACAGAGGAAAATCGTCTGGTATTTGAAGGGGTTGTTTTTGATGTGGAGCAAAAAGTGACTAGAACAGGTCGTGTTTTAATCAACTTTAAAATGACGGACTATACTTCAAGTTTTTCTATGCAAAAGTGGGTTAAAAACGAGGAAGAGGCCCAGAAGTTTGACCTCATCAAGAAGAATTCTTGGCTCCGAGTTCGAGGGAATGTGGAGATGAATAACTTCACACGCGATTTGACTATGAACGTACAGGATGTGCAGGAAGTTGTTCACTATGAGCGGAAGGATTTGATGCCAGAAGGTGAGCGTCGGGTTGAGTTTCATGCTCATACTAACATGTCGACTATGGATGCTTTGCCAGAGGTCGAAGAGATTGTTGCAACAGCTGCTAAGTGGGGACACAAGGCGGTTGCTATCACAGACCATGGGAATGTCCAGTCCTTTCCACATGGCTATAAGGCGGCTAAGAAAGCGGGAATCCAGCTGATCTATGGGATGGAAGCCAATATCGTGGAGGACCGTGTCCCTATCGTCTATAACGAAGTGGAGATGGACTTGTCGGAAGCAACCTACGTGGTCTTTGACGTGGAAACGACGGGACTTTCAGCTATCTATAATGACTTGATTCAGGTTGCGGCCTCTAAGATGTACAAGGGGAATGTTATTGCTGAATTTGATGAATTTATCAATCCTGGGCATCCCTTGTCAGCTTTTACTACAGAGTTAACTGGAATTACAGATGATCATGTCAAAAATGCCAAACCACTAGAACAAGTTTTGCAAGAATTCCAAGAATTTTGCAAGGATACGGTCCTAGTTGCCCACAATGCTACCTTTGACGTTGGCTTTATGAATGCTAATTATGAGCGTCATGATCTTCCAAAGATTAGTCAGCCAGTTATTGATACGCTGGAGTTTGCTAGAAACCTCTATCCTGAGTATAAACGCCATGGTTTGGGGCCTTTGACCAAGCGTTTTGGTGTGGCCTTGGAACATCACCACATGGCCAACTACGATGCGGAAGCGACTGGTCGTCTGCTTTTCATCTTTATCAAAGAGGTAGCAGAAAAACATGGTGTGACCGATTTAGCTAGACTCAACATTGATCTAATCAGTCCAGATTCTTACAAAAAAGCTCGGATCAAGCATGCGACCATCTATGTCAAGAATCAGGTAGGTCTAAAAAATATCTTTAAGCTGGTTTCCTTGTCTAATACCAAGTATTTTGAAGGAGTGCCACGGATTCCGAGAACGGTTCTAGATGCCCATCGAGAGGGCTTGATTTTAGGTTCAGCCTGTTCAGAGGGTGAAGTTTTTGACGTGGTCGTTTCTCAAGGTGTGGATGCGGCGGTTGAGGTGGCCAAGTATTATGACTTTATAGAGGTCATGCCACCGGCTATCTATGCGCCCTTGATTGCCAAAGAACAGGTCAAGGATATGGAGGAACTCCAGACCATTATCAAGAGTTTGATAGAGGTTGGAGATCGCCTTGGCAAGCCTGTTCTGGCTACGGGAAATGTTCACTATATCGAACCAGAAGAAGAGATTTACCGTGAAATTATCGTCCGTAGTTTGGGACAGGGTGCGATGATTAACCGAACTATCGGTCATGGTGAACATGCCCAACCAGCTCCTCTGCCAAAAGCCCATTTTAGAACGACCAATGAGATGTTGGATGAATTTGCATTCTTGGGAGAGGAACTGGCTCGTAAACTGGTAATTGAAAATCCCAATGCCTTGGCAGAAATCTTTGAACCTGTTGAGGTCGTTAAGGGTGACTTGTACACGCCTTTCATTGACAAGGCTGAAGAAACGGTCGCTGAATTGACCTACAAGAAAGCTTTTGAGATTTATGGAAATCCACTGCCAGATATTGTCGATTTGCGGATTGAAAAAGAACTAACTTCCATTCTGGGAAATGGATTTGCCGTGATTTATCTAGCCTCGCAGATGCTGGTGCAACGTTCCAATGAACGGGGTTACTTGGTTGGTTCTCGTGGATCTGTCGGTTCCAGTTTCGTTGCGACTATGATTGGGATTACGGAGGTCAATCCTCTCTCTCCTCACTATGTCTGTGGTCAGTGTCAGTATAGCGAGTTTATCACAGACGGTTCTTATGGTTCAGGATTTGATATGCCCAATAAGGACTGTCCAAACTGTGGTCACAAACTCAGTAAAAATGGGCAAGATATTCCTTTCGAGACCTTCCTTGGTTTTGATGGAGACAAGGTTCCCGATATTGACTTGAACTTCTCGGGAGAAGACCAGCCTAGCGCCCACTTGGATGTGCGTGATATCTTTGGTGAAGAATATGCCTTCCGTGCAGGAACGGTTGGTACGGTAGCTGCTAAAACTGCTTATGGCTTTGTAAAGGGCTATGAGCGAGATTACGGGAAGTTTTATCGTGATGCAGAGGTGGAGCGTCTCGCCCAAGGGGCGGCTGGTGTCAAGCGAACGACAGGACAACACCCAGGGGGAATCGTTGTTATTCCTAACTACATGGATGTCTACGACTTTACGCCTGTCCAGTATCCAGCGGATGACGTGACGGCTGAATGGCAGACCACTCACTTTAACTTCCATGATATCGACGAGAACGTCCTCAAACTCGATGTACTGGGACATGATGATCCTACCATGATTCGAAAACTCCAGGACTTGTCTGGGATTGATCCTAATGAAATACCTATGGATGATGAAGGCGTGATGGCCCTCTTTTCAGGGACAGATGTGCTAGGGGTAACACCTGAACAAATCGGAACACCAACTGGGATGTTGGGAATTCCAGAATTTGGAACCAACTTTGTTCGAGGGATGGTCGATGAAACCCATCCGACGACTTTTGCAGAATTGCTTCAATTGTCTGGACTGTCCCACGGTACCGACGTTTGGCTGGGCAATGCCCAAGATCTGATTAAGCAAGGAATAGCAGACCTATCGACTGTTATCGGTTGTCGGGACGACATCATGGTTTACCTCATGCATGCTGGCCTCGAGCCTAAGATGGCCTTTACTATCATGGAACGGGTACGTAAGGGCTTGTGGCTGAAGATTTCCGAAGAGGAGCGAAATGGCTATATCGAAGCTATGAAGGCTAATAAGGTGCCAGAGTGGTATATCGAGTCCTGTGGGAAAATCAAGTACATGTTCCCTAAGGCCCATGCGGCAGCCTACGTTATGATGGCCTTGCGTGTAGCCTACTTCAAGGTTCACCACCCGATTTATTACTACTGTGCTTATTTCTCCATCCGTGCCAAGGCTTTTGATATCAAGACCATGGGAGCGGGTTTGGATGCCATCAAACGCAGAATGGAAGAAATCTCTGAAAAACGGAAGAACAATGAAGCTTCTAATGTGGAAATTGACCTCTATACCACTCTTGAGATTGTCAATGAGATGTGGGAGCGTGGTTTCAAGTTTGGAAAACTCGATCTCTACCGTAGTCAGGCGACAGAGTTCCTTATCGATGGAGATACCCTCATCCCGCCATTTGTCGCTATGGATGGTCTGGGAGAGAACGTTGCTAAGCAGTTGGTGCGAGCGCGTGAAGAGGGAGAATTCCTCTCTAAAACAGAATTGCGCAAACGCGGTGGCCTCTCATCAACCTTGGTTGAAAAGATGGATGAAATGGGTATTCTTGGAAATATGCCAGAGGATAACCAGTTGAGTTTGTTTGATGAGTTGTTTTAAAAGTTTGAAATGTCTTGTGTAGGTTTGAGGTTGTATCATGATGGAAAAGAAAAAAAGAGCAACACCCTGGAAACCAGGGAAAGTTATTTCCATACGTTTGCGAAATGGCGTTTATGTATTAGCACAAATGGTGCGTGATCCCTATCTGGTATTTTTCAACCATTTTAATGAGGAAAATAACTGGAAGGGAGTGACCTTGAAAGATGAAGATATCCTCTTTTGTAAGGCTGTTACTCGCCAGTTTCTACGCTATAGTCCTGTAGCGATTGTCAAAGAAGTTACCCCCCTGTTAGATTATGAACTGCCTAAAGAATGGATTTATAGCCATATTGGAGGGCATCCTATTACTGTTTCGGTAAAGGGAAGGGAGCGCCAACTTGCTGGTTTTGGTAGACGTTGTTCTTTGGTTCTGGCGGATAAAGACAGTGGACTACCAGAAGATAATCCACTTATGGGACTCTTCCAATCTTATATCATACCAGATATCAAAGAACAGGATTGGGATCGGGTAGGTCAGGCTGAACTTATGTCTATTGAAGTATTTCCAACACTCAACGAACGTCTCTATCTTTGCTTTCTTTATGGGAAAAATATAATTCCAGAACAAGATATCTCTTTAGGAAAGCCTCTACCTGATGACTATGAAACCTATATAGATATCCTCACAAATAGTCCAGAGGCACGACGCCTCTACCTAGGAGAGCATGAAGAATAAGAAAGGACATTTCATGAAACTAAGAATTTTTGCGGAAGACAAGCCGGCTAAGAAGGTGTTTGAGTATCAATTGGAACTTGCTGATCAAACAATTCTTCTATCAACAGCACTCTTGTCAGGTGCTATTGCTTTAGCAGGATTATTCTCTGCTTTGAAAGAAAAATAAAAATAGAAAAGAGAAAATTACATGGTTTTACCAAATTTTAAAGAAAATCTAGAAAAATATGCGAAATTATTGGTTGCGAACGGAATCAACGTGCAACCTGGTCACACTTTGGCTCTCTCTATCGATGTGGAGCAACGTGAGTTGGCTCACTTAATTGTCAAAGAAGCTTACGCTTTGGGTGCGCATGAGGTTATCGTTCAGTGGACAGATGATGTCATTAACCGTGAGAAATTCCTCCATGCGCCGATGGAGCGTCTGGACAATGTGCCAGAATACAAGATTGCTGAGATGAACTATCTTTTGGAGAACAAGGCTAGCCGTCTTGGAGTTCGTTCTTCTGACCCAGGTGCCTTGAATGGAGTGGACGCTGACAAGCTCTCAGCTTCTGCCAAAGCTATGGGACTTGCTATGAAGCCAATGCGTATCGCAACGCAATCTAACAAGGTTAGCTGGACTGTAGCAGCCGCTGCTGGACTTGAGTGGGCTAAGAAAGTCTTTCCAAATGCTGCGAGCGACGAAGAAGCAGTCGATCTCCTTTGGGACCAAATCTTCAAAACTTGCCGAGTCTACGAAGCAGACCCTGTTAAGGCTTGGGAAGAGCATGCAGCTATCCTCAAGAGCAAGGCAGATATGCTTAATAAAGAACAATTTTCAGCCCTTCACTACACAGCGCCAGGGACTGATTTGACCCTTGGTTTGCCGAAGAACCACGTTTGGGAATCAGCTGGTGCTATCAATGCACAGGGCGAAGGATTCTTGCCAAATATGCCGACAGAGGAAGTCTTCACAGCGCCTGACTTCCGTCGTGCAGATGGTTATGTCACTTCTACAAAACCGCTTAGCTATAGCGGAAATATCATTGAAGGTATTAAGGTGACCTTTAAGGATGGACAAATCGTTGATATTACTGCTGAGAAGGGTGATCAGGTCATGAAAGATCTTGTCTTTGAAAATGCGGGTGCGCGTGCCTTAGGTGAATGTGCCTTGGTGCCAGATCCAAGCCCAATTTCTCAGTCAGGTATTACCTTCTTTAACACCCTTTTCGATGAAAATGCGTCAAATCACTTGGCTATTGGTGCAGCCTACGCAACTAGCGTTGTTGGTGGAGCGGAGATGAGCGAAGAGGAGCTTGAAGCTGCGGGGCTTAACCGTTCAGATGTTCACGTGGACTTTATGATTGGGTCTAGTCAAATGGATATCGATGGTATCCGTGAGGATGGGACACGTGTACCACTCTTCCGTAACGGAGATTGGGCAAATTAAGGAGATAATATGTTAGGAAGTATGTTCGTTGGTCTCCTAGTGGGATTTTTAGCAGGTACTCTGACCAATCGTGGAGAACGCATGGGATGTTTTGGAAAAATGTTTCTCGGTTGGATTGGTGCCTTTATAGGGCATTTGCTTTTTGGGACTTGGGGACCGATAATAGCAGGAACTGCCATCATTCCGGCAGTACTAGGTTCCATGATTGTCTTAGCGATTTTCTGGAGACGAGGAAGTTAATTTCTTAAATCTGATACTCAATGAAAATCAAAGAGCAAATTAGGAAACTAGCCGCGGGCTGCTCAAAGCACTGCT
>NZ_VMLM01000016.1:0-2540 GCF_013276695.1 Streptococcus sp. 4155 | reverse complement strand
ATATATACGGCAAGGCGACCTTGACGCGGTTTGAAGAGATTTTTGAAGAGTATGAAACGAAAAGGAGGTTGGTCATTGTACCAGCCTCCTTTTGAGTATGATATAATAGTTCTATGAGATTAGATAAATTTTTAGTTGCCTGCGCTGTGGGAAGTCGGACTGAGGTCAAAAACTTGCTCAAGGCTGGGCGCGTGACGGTAAATGGTAAAAAAGAAAAATCAGCTAAATTGCAGATTGATGAAGAAAGAGATGAGATTCGCTTTGATGGGCAAGTGTTGGAGTATGAAGAGTTTGTCTACTATATGATGAACAAGCCCCAAGGAGTTATCTCAGCGACTGAGGATCCCAAGCACAGAACCGTTCTGGACTTGTTGGATGATATTGCTCGGAGCAAGGAAGTTTTCCCAGTAGGGCGCTTGGATATCGATACGCATGGACTCCTGCTCCTGACCAATGACGGTCAGCTTGCCCATGCTCTTCTTTCACCCAAGCGTCATGTGGATAAGACCTATCTGGCTCAGGTCAAGGGAATTATGACACAAGAAGATGTGGAGATATTTGCTGAGGGTATTCCTCTCAAAGACTTTACTTGTCAACCCGCTAGACTGGAGATTCTTTCCACAGATGCAGAAAAGAATCAGAGCCAAATCCGTGTGACTATTGCAGAAGGAAAGTTTCATCAGGTCAAGCGTATGGTGGGCTACTGTGGCAAGGAAGTGGTGGACTTGCAACGATTGACTATGGGAACTTTAGTATTAGATGAGAACCTGGAACGAGGGGAATGGCGTCGCTTGACCAAGGAAGAATTAGAAATTCTCCTTGCTAGTATTGCTTAATTTGATTTATATTTGAAAAAGGTGAGGAAGAATGTCCTTGCCTTTTATGTTTTTTAGTTGCTTCCTTTGTGAAAAGAGTTATAATAGACTGTAGAATAAAAGGAGGAATCTATGAACGCGATTCAAGAATCATTTACTGATAAACTATTTGCCAACTATGAAGCAAATGTAAAATACCAAGCGATTGAAAATGCTGCTAGCCACAACGGAATTTTTGCAGCTCTGGAACGTCGCCAAAGCCATGTAGACAACACACCTGTTTTCTCATTGGATTTAACCAAGGACAAGGTCACTAACCAGAAAGCGTCTGGTCGTTGCTGGATGTTTGCGGCTCTCAACACTTTTCGCCACAAACTCATCTCGCAATACAAATTGGAGAACTTTGAGTTGTCACAAGCCCACACTTTCTTCTGGGACAAGTATGAGAAATCAAACTGGTTCTTGGAGCAAGTCATTGCGACTGCAGACCAAGAATTGACGAGCCGTAAGGTTAGCTTCTTACTCCAAATACCACAACAAGATGGTGGTCAATGGGATATGGTCGTTTCCCTCTTTGAAAAATACGGTGTCGTGCCTAAGTCAGTTTATCCTGAGTCTGTTTCATCTAGTAGCAGCCGTGAGCTAAATGCAATCCTTAACAAATTGCTGCGCCAAGATGCTCAAATCTTGCGTGACTTACTAGCTTCTGGCGCAGACCAAGCGACTGTTCAAGCTAAGAAAGAAGACCTCTTGCAAGAGATCTTTAACTTCCTTGCCATGTCACTAGGACTACCACCACGTAAATTTGACTTTGCTTATCGTGATAAGGATAATAACTACCAAAGCGAAAAAGGTATTACTCCACAGGAATTTTACAAGAAATATGTCAATCTTCCTTTAGAAGACTACGTTTCTGTTATCAATGCTCCAACTGCTGATAAACCATACGGTAAATCTTACACAGTTGAGATGTTGGGAAATGTCGTTGGTAGCCGTGCGGTTCGTTACATCAACGTTCCAATGGAGCGCTTGAAAGAATTGGCGATTGCCCAAATGCAAGCAGGTGAGACTGTTTGGTTTGGTTCTGATGTTGGCCAGCTCAGCAACCGCAAAGCTGGAATCCTTGCGACAGATGTTTATGACTTTGAATCAAGCATGGACATTAAACTTACTCAAGACAAGGCTGGACGTTTGGACTATAGCGAAAGCTTGATGACCCACGCCATGGTCTTGACAGGTGTTGACTTGGACGAAAATGGTAAATCAACCAAGTGGAAGGTTGAAAACTCATGGGGAGACAAGGTCGGTACAGATGGTTACTTTGTTGCCTCAGACGCTTGGATGGACGAATACACTTACCAAATCGTTGTCCGTAAGGAATTGCTGACAGCAGAAGAACAAGCTGCCTATGAAGCAGAACCAATTGTGCTTGCACCATGGGATCCAATGGGTGCCTTGGCAGAATAATACTCAATGAAAATCAAAGAGCAAACTAGGAAGCTAGCCGCAGGTTGCTCAAAACACTGTTTTGAGGTTGTAGATAAGACTGACGAAGTCAGTAACCATATGTCTAAGGCAAGGCGACGTTGACGCGGTTTGAAGAGATTTTCGAAGAGTATTATAGTCTTTTCTAATAACAAGCCATAGTCACTTATAAGAATTACTAATAAAGCGTTTGAAGAGCATAACTGAAATAAAGCTATAAAACACGCTATACAAAGGATT
>NZ_VMLM01000015.1:25760-37333 GCF_013276695.1 Streptococcus sp. 4155 | reverse complement strand
TTTTTGAAACGTTTCATTTTTGCTTGGAAAAGATAGCGCTTGGCGCTGTCTATTTATTTTGTTTTTGAAACGTTTCATTTTTGTTTTAAAAAAATAAATCTTTTTTTATCTGAATTCATTCTAACATTGTTAGCGTTTTCTGTCAAGACTTATTTTCATTTTTTGTTGTTTTTCCTTCAACAAATTTCACTGGTAGGATTGTCTGCAAATTAACAGTCTTTCCATCAATAATATCAAACAAAATCCGAACCGCTTCTTTTGCCATTTCTTCCAATGGTTGTTCAATAGTTGAAAGTAGATAATCTCTATCTCCAGCCATTTTAATTCCATCGTATCCAATAATTTGGACATCATGAGGAATACGTTTACCATTTTTTTCTAGTATATCAATAACATCTAAAGCTGCAAAGTCGTTAATTGTAAAAATTCCATCTATAGAATGATTGTCTTCCAAGAAACTCTCTAGCTTTCCATGATAGTCAGTAACTGTCTCATCCAAATCAAAAATACTAAGAGGTATTTTATGCTCTTGGACATACTTTTCAAAGGAAATTCTACGACGTTTGGTTTCATTAATGGTTGTATTATGTCCGCCCACAAAGGCTAAATGCTGACATCCTTTACTAATTAATTGTTTAGCTGCTTCTCTTCCACCTGCATCATTATCTGATGAAACACAAGGAATGGCAATATCTGAGTATGTACGGTCAATACTGACAAATGGAATTCCTGACGACAGGTAATGTTCAATTGGACTATAGGTAATAGCAACCACTCCATCAACTTTATTATGACGCAACATCTCCAGATAGTCTTGCTCTCGATTTGTACCATTTATAGAACATAAGAGTAATTTATTATTCCTCTTATAGACTTCATTTTCCACATGCATAGCAAATTCTGAAAAGAAGGGATGCCAGATACTTGGTACAATGATTGCAATCGTTTCTGTTCGATTTTTTTTCATTCCTCTAGCGTAGTAATCTGGAATGTAATTCAAAGTTTTAATCGCTTGCTCCACTTTTTTCAAGGTTACTTCTTTAATGCCTTTTTCTTTATTAATCACACGTGAAACTGTTCCAACACTAACTCCTGCTTCTAAAGCAACATCTTTCATGGTAATTGATTTTCTTTGTTCTACCATCTTATCACCTCCTTTCAATATATAGTATCATGCAAACGCTTTTTAAGCAACTATTTCTCAATCATTTTTCTCCAGATCATTTTTACCATCATGGATAAAATCACTCCAATCGACTTTTGATACCCCCTTCAATATTCATGTATAGACATCTACATAAAACAGGAAAAGCCTTTGTTTGCTTCCTATCTCCCCTTTTTCATGATGTATTTTCGTACGGGTGCTTCAACCATTTGAACGATTTCAAATCCTTCTTTTTGGTAAAGATTGTAAGCTGTTTGATTTGCTTCGAAGACATTTAGAGAAATACTATCTATGTCTCCATTTTCAAAGGCCAAACTAACAAATTTCCTGAAAGCCTGGCTACCTAAGCCTTGTCCCTGTTTCTGGGGGTTGATAAAAAATCTTCCAATATGAAGATTACTGTCTTCTAGTCTGATTTTCTGGATTAGCCCGACAAACTCTTGTCCATCAAAGATTGAAAAGATTCCTTCCAAATCTTGCAAGACTTGAATTGTCAAGGGAAAAGAAATCATTGGTCCCATCCATTGTTCTTGAAAGGATTTGCCAAGGGAGTTGGACCATTGGCATACGAGCTGAGCGTTTTCTGGGCTCACCTTTTCTTCAAAACGAATTGTCATCTTTTCCTCCCCATCTTATCTATGTTTCTCCATTATACTACTTCTCCCATTTTTTACGAATAGATAAGTATGATTGATTTTTATTTTTTTCTTGTCGGGAGCATTCTCGCTTCCTTTCTTGGTTTGGTCATTGACCGTTTTCCAGAGCAATCCATTATCCAACCTGCTAGTCACTGCGATTCCTGTCATACTCCCTTGCGTCCCTTAGATTTGATTCCAATCCTGTCGCAGGTTTTCAATCACTTTCGCTGTCGCTACTGCAAGACTCCTTATCCTGTCTGGTATGCCCTTTTGGAACTAGGCTTAGGTGTCATCTTTCTGGCTTGGTCTTGGGAATTGCTTTCCTTGGAGCAAGTCGTCCTAATCACCGCTGGTTTGACCTTGGGCATCTACGACTTTCGCCATCAGGAATATCCCTTACTGGTCTGGATTGTCTTTCATCTGCTTCTAATGTCCTGCTCTGGCTGGAATCTAGTCATGGTCTTCTTCCTTGTCCTTGGAATTTTAGCTCATTTTATCGATATCCGCATGGGCGCAGGGGATTTTCTCTTTTTGGCTTCTTGCGCTCTCGTCTTTAGTGCGACAGAATTACTCATCTTGATTCAGTTTGCTTCTGCGGCGGGGATTCTAGCCTTTCTCCTGCAAAAGAAAAAGGAAAGACTTCCTTTTGTGCCTTTCCTCTTGCTTGCTGCTTGTGTGATTATTTTTGGTAAGCTACTGCTTGTTTGATAAAGTCCAATTTCTGCCATATGTCCTTCATGAAATTATTTCACAGTTGAATTATAAATTATTTCTTTTGTACAAAGGAATGATGTTATCAAATCGATCTGTTCTTTTATCTTCTTGATACTGATCAAAAAATTTCATTTCGACTGAAAATATTTCGCTTATAAACTGTAAACGAATACTTTGTTTAGACATTATAGTCGCTAGACTGACTAGATGATTACTCAAAACGACGTCCAGGATACTCTTTACTTTGCTTGGTTTTTTTACAAAAATTTGATCATCCAAAGGTTCAATCATTTTGTAACCTTTTTGCGCAATTTGACGATAAAAGTAAGAATGTTGCTTTGGAGTCAATAATCCTAACTTAAAAGCTCGATACTCTAAAGCCTGTATCGAAACATTCAAATCCGACTTCAATAAAATATAACTATCAGGATTGCTGACACGCTTGCCAACCTTCTCTTCAAATTTGACTAAAAACTCTTCTTTTGGCAATAAAAAACATGATGCAAAATAATTTGCTTCTTGCTCCAAACGATCGCCATCTTCATTCATATCTTTACATTTGTGTAAAAGAATATGTCCTAGCTCATGAGCTAAGTCAAAATTTCGACGTACAGATGATTTATTCGTCCCCAACACAATATAAGGTCTTCCCAATTTTGACCATGCGCTATAAGCATCAGCTTGACCATTAATTAATCGTTCCACGATATAGATGCCTGAACGTTCTAATTTATAAAGCAAATCATGATTATCTTTTGAAATACCTAATTTTTCCCTGGCATAAAGAGCCAATTCCTCAATAGATTCTTCCTTATGATAAGATTCACTCACTACATTACTTAGGTCATGAATTGTAATATTAGGTATAATTACAAAACTTTCAAAATAATCAATCAAACTATCTACCTTATGTAAATACATAGTTTGAATATCTATTGTTTTCCGTGTTGCTAGATCTGCATTTCTAAAGGCAATTACAGAAGAATCAAATCGAATGCTCTCTTCTTCCTGTTCAAAATAAGTTAAATCAACATGAAATTGGTTGGCCAAATGCATTTTGGTTGATAATTTAGGTTTCGTTTCGTTGGACTCAAACTGCCAAATGGCTTGTTCCGTTAAATTAATTCTCTGAGCCAATTCTGCTCTACTTAAACCATTTAACAGCCGTAATTCTTTCAATACCCGACCATTAAACATTTACATACTCCTTACTACTTTTGACCTTCTTGTTTTTCTATTCTTGGAATAATTTCAAAATCTTCTGTTTCCGATAATTCTGAAAAATTAGGAATATTTTGATATTTAGCTTCTTCGAAATGGTACGAACTTGATTGAATATACTCAGACAAATCCTGAATCAAGTGTAACTGACCAGTTCGTGCATCAGGCATAACAACATCTACAGATATAATATTGTTTTCTGAGTCCGCCTCATAAGTTAAAATCATAAATTTTTCGATATTCGAATTTTTGGTAGCTTGTTCAATTTCTTGAATCATTTCATCAGAAACTAACTCCATCTGAATTGGAAAAGAATGACTATCTTCATCATTTTTGTAGGAAGAATGTTGATTAAGATAAAGTGTATTCATCCGAGCATATTCAAATAAGTAGCCACTCTTATTTTTTTGTACCAAAGGAAATTGGCTCGTAAGTCGCTTCTTACCCTTTATAATTAACAATACTTTCCCATATTTTTCTGTATTTGTTTCAAATTCTAAATATCCCCAAGTCTGTCCTGCTAATTGTAATTTATACTCAAACAAATCTGCTGATGCAAATGCATTATCAATATGATTAGGTCGCGTCCATGCATAACCATTCGACACTTTCATTGTCTCTCTTTTTTCTAGACGTTCATCTACATAATCTTTTTGCCCTTTCATCAAAGTATCTACAATTTTTTGTGCCTCAAGCGAATCAAAGAGATCCTGATTCAACATAATTCTTCCTCCTCCGAATACTTTTTAATGAATTATATCATTTTCTTAAAGAAATTACTACAATAATTAGCTTTTTCTTAAAGTTATATATTAGAGTAATTTAGCAAATGATATCTAAAACCAGCTTTTCTCCTGCAAAAGAAAAAGGAAAGACTTCCTTTCGTGCCTTTCCTCTTACTCGCTGCTTGTGTGATTATTTTTGGTAAGCTACTGCTTGTTTGATAAAGTCCTGAATCGGCTCTCCTTGGTGGAGAGCTTTTACGATTTTTGAACCGACGATAACGCCATCTGACACTGCATTGAAGCGTTCTACATCGGCTTGACTAGATACGCCAAAACCTGTCAAGACTGGGATGTCGGCCACTTGATGAAGTTGCGCCAAGTGCTTGTCCAAATCTGCACGGTAATTGCCTGATTTCCCTGTCACCCCATTGATGGCAACGGCATAGACGAATCCCTCCGCGCCTTCAATCAACTCTTTCTGGCGCTCAATTCCTGTGGTCAAGCTTACTAAAGGAATCAAGGCGATATCTGTATCTGCCAAAAATGGTTCTACAAAGTTGGCATGTTCATGAGGCAAGTCTGGGATAATCAAGCCCTTCACAGCTGTATCAGCCAGATCTTTGACAAAGTTCTCCACACCGTACTGAAAGAGGGGGTTGAAGTAGGTCATGATGACCAGTGGAATCTCTGTTTCAATGGTTTTCAAGGTTTCAACTAAAGCCTGGGTAGAGGTCCCGTGGGCTAAACTGCGCAAGCCAGCTTCTTCGATAACAGGTCCATCTGCAACAGGGTCTGAAAAGGGAATACCCACTTCAATAGCAGAGACACCCAAATCTTCTAAAAAGTGAATTGTTTCAGCAAGACCGTCCAAACCTTTCTCGTGGTCACCAGCCATGATATAGGGAACAAAAATTCCTTTTCCAGTTGCTTTTATAGCATTCAATTTTTCTGTTAGTGTCTTAGGCATGAGCTTCTCCCTTCTTTGCTGCATCTGCTTCCAAGCGGTCCTTGACTTGAACCACATCCTTGTCCCCACGACCTGATAGGCAGACAATCATAGACTTTTCTGGTCCAAGTTCTTTGGCCAATTTCACCGCAAAGGCGATAGCATGGCTAGATTCCAAGGCTGGGATAATCCCTTCCACACGAGACAAGAGTTGAAATCCTTCCAAAGCTTCTTCGTCTGTCACAGGGACATAGCTGGCACGTTTGATATCGTGGTAGTGAGAATGCTCTGGACCGATACCAGGATAGTCCAAACCTGCTGAGATAGAGAAGGCTTCAAGAATTTGACCATGGGCATCTTGGAGCACATCCATGAGAGAACCGTGAAGAACACCCGGACGACCCTTGGTCAAGGTAGCAGCGTGGTGCTCTGTATCCACACCAAACCCTGCTGCTTCAGTTCCATACATAGCTACTGACTCATCTTCTACAAAGGGATGGAAGAGCCCGATAGCATTCGACCCACCACCAACACAGGCTACTAGGGCATCTGGCAGATCTCGACCTGTCAAGTCACGGTACTGTTGTTTAGCCTCTCGACCGATGACACTTTGGAAGTCACGAACGATTTCTGGAAATGGATGAGGCCCCAAGGCAGAACCAAGGATATAGTGGGTATCGTCGATATTAGCCACCCATGAACGAAGGGCTGCATTGACCGCATCCTTGAGCACGCGCGAACCATCTGTCACGGCCTCGACCTTAGCTCCCAAAAGCTCCATACGGAAGACATTGAGGGCTTGGCGTTTGACATCTTCCTCACCCATGTAGATGGTACATTCCATGTTAAAGAGGGCTGCAGCAGTTGCAGTTGCCACACCGTGCTGACCAGCACCCGTTTCTGCGATAATTTTCTTTTTACCCATGCGTTTGGCAAGCCAAACTTGTCCTAAGGCATTGTTAATCTTGTGGGCTCCTGTATGGTTAAGGTCTTCCCGTTTGAGATAAATCTTGGCTCCGCCAATATGCTGGGTCAAGTTTTTTGCGTAATAAAGAGGAGTTTCACGTCCTACGTACTGGCGCAAAAGCTGGTTTAATTCCTCTTGGAAACTTGGGTCTGCCTGACTTTCACGGTAGGCCTTCTCCAACTCCAAAACTGCTGTCATCAATATTTCTGGGACAAAACGTCCGCCGAATTTTCCGTAAAATCCATCTTTATTTGGTTCCTGATATGCCATGCTTTACCCTCTCTATAAATCTTCTAATCTTTTCATGATCTTTTTGTCCATCTGTCTCCACTCCGCTTGATACATCTACTGCATAGGGAGTAAAGTGTTGAATTGCTTTTACTACATTGTCTTCATTAAGCCCACCTGCGATAAAGAAAGACTGAGTTAATCCAGTCGTATCCAGTTGAGCCCAGTCAAAGGTCTGGCCACTTCCTGCCACAGGGGCATCAAAGAGTAGATAATCTGCCTGAGAATTGGGGACATGCCCATTTCCATCTACCTGCACAGCCTGAATACTGGCACAAGGCAAATTCTCAAATAAATCATCTGCCACCTGACCGTGAACTTGAACCAAGTCCAAGCCAACTTTGTCAATCGCTTCTAGCAGTTCTGCCCGACTTGGTGAAACAAATACACCAACCTTTTTCACATCCGCAGGAATAAGCTTTGCCAGCACAGCTGCCTCTTCTAAAGTCACCTGTCTTTTACTAGGTGCAAAGACAAAACCGATATAATCGGCTCCTGCTGAAACGGCTGTTTCCACCGCTTCTTTGGTCGATAGTCCACAAATTTTAACCTTTGTCAATCTGCAACTCCTTGGTTCTCTGGGCTACATCTTCTGCCTGCATGAGAGCTGTCCCTACTAAAATTCCGTTAAAGTATGGCGCTAGTCGTTCCGCATCCTGCCCTGTGAAAATAGCAGATTCAGAAATGTAATAACGTCCTTCCTTAAAGTGTTGGGACAAGTCTACACTGGTCTGCAAGTCGACTTCAAAGGTAGTCAAATTGCGATTATTGACCCCGATAATCTGGGCACCAAGTCTGTGAGCCACTTCTAGTTCAGCTAGATTGTGGGTTTCCACTAAGACTTCCAGACCAAGTTCCGTCGCGTAGTCATAAAGTTCCTTAAGACGTTCTTCTGACAAGGCTGCCACAATGAGCAAGATGACTGTCGCACCTGCATTGCGAGCGCGGATGATTTGCTTTTCATCGATGATAAAGTCCTTGTTGAGCGTCGGAATGTTTACCTGACTGGAAATCTCCCTTAGATAATCCAAATGACCTTTAAAGAAAACCTCATCTGTCAAAACAGAAATCATCACTGCACCATTTGCTTCATAAGTCTGGGCCTGTTGCACAATATCCACATCGAGATTGATATCTCCCAAACTAGGGCTAGCTTTCTTGACCTCAGCGATTACCTGCAAGCGGTCCTGATGATTCTTCAAAAATTCTGCCAAGCGATAGGTCTGGCGCAGAGGCTGGATTTGCTCCAGCTTCATCTGCTCCACCTCACGCGCCTTCTGCTCTAAGATTCGTGCTAAAAATTCCTGACTCATTTTTGGTACTCCTGTAACAGTCTGAGTTTTTCAAGGGCCTTGCCTCTAGCAATCACTTGACGGGCCAAGGCAACTCCTTCCTTGATGCTATCAATCTTACCATTAGCATAGAAACCAAGACCAGCATTCAAGACTGTCGTTTCCAAGAATGGACTTGCTTCGTTTTTCAGAACGCTGAGCAAAATTTCTGCATTTTCCTGAGCATTCCCACCACGAATATCTTCCATAGCATAGCCTTCCATTCCCAAATCCTCTGGAGTAAAGCTTGACAAGCTGATTTCGCCATTTTCAAGAAGTGCAATCTTGGTTGTTCCGTTCAAGCCAGCTTCATCCAACCCTTCTGGTCCAGCAACCACGATGGCACGTTTGCGACCCATATTTTTCAAAACCTGAGCTGTACTTTCTAGGAGTTCTGGACGACTAATTCCAAGAAGCTGTGTTTCTAAAGCCATTGGATGAATCAGTGGACCAGTCAAATTCATAATCGTTGGAATTCCCAATTCCAAACGAGCTGGCATGATGTATTTCATAGCTGGGTGCATATTTTTAGCGAAGAGAAAGACGATTCCAGTTTTATCAAAGACCTTACCTAGTTCAGCTGGTTTGAGGTCAAGATTGATTCCCAAGGCTTCGAGGACATCTGCGGAGCCAGATTTAGAAGAAATCGAGCGGTTACCATGCTTGGCCATGTGAATACCGCCACCAGCCAAGACAAAGGCTGCAGTTGTGGAAATATTAAAACTGAAAGACTTGTCCCCACCTGTACCACAGTTGTCCATGGCATCATGAATCTCAGTTGGAATATGCTGGGCATGTCCTCTCATGACTTGGGCAATGGCTGTGCGTTCTTCAGGTGTTTCCCCCTTCATCTTAAGAGCTAAGAGGAGAGAAGCAATCTGCGCTTCAGTTACACGCCCAGTTACGATACGCTCAATGACATCCATCATTTCCACACCTGATAAATTTTCAAATTTTGCTAGTTTTTCAATAATCTCTTTCATCCTAGTTTCCTCACTTTACAACCTTCTCGATAAAATTCCGAATAGAAGACAAGCCGTCTGGCGTTCCAATGCTCTCTGGATGGTACTGGAAGCCATAAATCGGTAGGTTTTTATGTTGAATCCCCATGATGGCTTGGTCATCAGTCGAACGAGCTGTCACTTCAAAGTCTTCTGGCATTTCCTCAATCAAAATACTGTGATAACGCATGACCGCACGGCCATCCTCAATACCTTGATACAAAACAGATGGCGCTTCAAAGCTGATATGGCTCTGTTTCCCATGCATGACTTTTGGAGCCAAACCTAACTTACCACCAAAGACTTCTGCAATGGCTTGGTGGCCCAAACAAATCCCAAGAATCGGCTTCTTGCCAGCAAAATCACGAATCATGTCTTCCATCTTTCCAGCATCAACTGGCCAACCAGGACCAGGAGAAAAGACCAGACCATCTGCTTTTTCAGCTTCTTCATACAGCTTGGAATCATCATTTCTCAAAACCTGAACTTCTGCAAAATTCCCAATGTATTGGGCCAAGTTATAGGTAAAAGAATCATAGTTGTCAATCAATAAAATCATGGTCTTAGTTCTCCAATTCTAGTCATAGATTTAGCCTTGTTAATGGTTTCTTGGTATTCGTTTTGGGCAATGGAGTCGTAGACAATCCCTGCCCCAGCCTGAACATAGGCTGTTTGATTTTTGAGAATCATCGTTCGGATGGCAATGGCCAAATCCATATCACCCGTCGCAGACAAGTAGCCGATTGCTCCTGCATATACGCCCCGTTTTTCCGTTTCCAGTTCATAGATGCGTCTCATAGCTCGAATTTTTGGTGCTCCAGAAACTGTTCCAGCAGGAAGTGTTGCTTTCAAAGCATCCATAGCAGTGAGTTCTGGAAGCAAACGCCCCTTGACCACACTGGTCAAATGCATGACATAACGGAAAAGCTCCACTTCCATATACTTGGTGACTTGGACACTATCCGTCTCAGAGATGCGGCCAATATCATTTCGTCCCAGGTCTACTAACATTCGATGCTCTGCTGTTTCCTTCTCATCCGAAAGCAGGTCTGTCGCCAAAGCCTTGTCTTCTTCATCCGTAGCTCCTCTTGGTCGTGTCCCTGCAATCGGATTGGTTGTTACGATGCCATTTTTGACAGAAACCAAACTTTCTGGACTGGCACCGATGATTTGATAATCCCCAAAATCATAGAAATAAAGATAATTAGATGGATTGGTCACGCGGAGATTTCTGTAGAAGTCAAATGGATTTCCAGTCACCTCTGCTGAGAAGCGTTGACTAAGTACACATTGGAACATATCGCCATTACGAATCAAGTCACGAGCTATTTCCACCATTTCCTCAAACTTCTGAGGAGCAATATGGGGGTTGAAGTCTAACGGAGATAGATCCAAGTCTTCAAATTCATTTGGAGCAGGAATGCGTAATTCCTCAAGCACTTGGTTCAAGGCTTCTTCCAAGTTTTCTTGACTGCGCTCACTATAGAGAGCATCCTCTATGACATGGATTTTTTCCTTCTTGTGGTCAAAGACCATGTAACTCTCATAAACAAAGAAATGCATGTCTGGCGTCCCAATTGTATCTTGAGGGATTTGACCAATTTCTTCATAAAGCGAAATCATATCGTAACCAACAAAACCAATAGCTCCACCACCAAAAGGGAGCTCTGAATGGTGCTGGCTCTTATGAGTCACTTCATAAAGGAAATCCAAGGGATCCTGATCAATCACTTGACCATTTTGGTAAAGAACTCCATTTTCAAACTTAATCTCAAAAACAGGATTATAGGCTAAGATAGAAAAACGAGCTGTTTCCTTGTCTCTCGGAATACTCTCTAAGATAACCTTGTGTTGTCCCTTTAAGCGCATATAAGCTAAGATTGGTGATAAGACATCTCCATGAATGATTCGTTCCATTGTAATTTCCCTTTCAGTTCCTTATTTTTAATTTTTTATCTTTTTTCTATTTCCCTTAAATAGTGCGGACGGGAGCAACTTTCTCCGAAATTTCATCCCTAATTTTTGAGCCATGTGTCTCAAAAATTCCGTCCTAGAGAAGCATCTTTGCTTCTCTAAGATACCACTATGGCGGGAAACAGCTTTTAGAAACTCACTTCGTTCGTAAATATTCTATAACGACCTATTTATTAAAAATATTTAAAAAATTAATCGCAATATCTGCGGTAAATATATAAAAATCCCCACGCAAAACAACTTGCGTGAGGACGAAATTCGCGGTGCCACCTCAATTATAGGATTTCTCCTATCTCTCATTCCTGTCTTAGAAAGATTCTGTAACAGGCTGTGCGATAAAGGGCACTCCCTTGAGAATGATGTTTTCTTCTCTCGTTTCAGATGGACCCAACCTTACAGTTTTCTCTGCTTGTTTTCAGCAACCACAAGCTCTCTGTGAGAGAAAGGACTGTAATTTTTCCATCTTTTATTTTTTAGCTTCTAGGTAGTCTGCAATCGCAGCTACGTCCTTGTCTCCACGACCAGAGACATTGATGAAGAGATGTTCATCTCGGTACACCTTTATACTCTTCAAACCGCGTCAACTTCACCTTGCCGTAGGTA
>NZ_VMLM01000015.1:0-25734 GCF_013276695.1 Streptococcus sp. 4155 | reverse complement strand
ATTTTCATTGAGTATTACTAGCTTTTTTCGTATTAGTCCGGCCTTTTTGTTTGCTTTTAGTAGTAGGCAAGGAGCTGTAGATAGAACTCAAGTTCATCAAAGCGACTTAAGGCCCTAATAAAAGATAAACAAAATGACGGATAGAAAAAAGCCCACACACGGAATCTACTTCCATGTGAGGGCGTTGGTAACGCGGTGCCACCTCAATTATAAAGGAACTATCTCCTTTACATCTCTGCCTTGTCTAACAACAAGCTGCACTGTAAGGTGTGCGCACCGAATTTTCATTGTTTCAAATTCATTTTCAAAATCAGCCCACTTTCACTACTTCCAACCACCTATTCACAACCACCACAGGCTCCCTGAAGATCAAAAATAGTTACTTTTCTGATTTGTTGAACTTATTTTAATACTTTGTTTTTTCTTTGTCAAGACTTTTTTACGATTTTTTTAAAAATATCATTCGAATGTGACCATGTCTTCCTTAGATCGAACATGAACATGTCCCACTTGTTAGAAATTGGATCCAACTCAATAGAAACTGAATGGAGGCTAAACAGAACTTATTTTAGAACACTCCATCTTTTCCACTAGGATTTTCAAGAATTAAACAATACTAGAAACTCTGTCTCCTAACAAATTTAGGAGAAACTTCAACAGATGTGACACTTTCCCCTTTAATAATTGCTAAAACACCTTCTATCATTTCTTTAGCCAATTTAACATAATTGGGAGCAATTGTAGACAAAGCTGGAGTATAATACTGAGAAATAGGAATATTATCAAATCCAATGATAGAAATATCATCTGGAATAAGAATTCCTTTCTCATAGCACGCACGAATCAAGCCCTGAACCTTTTCATCTCCTGAAACAAAAATAATGTCCGGATCATTTTGGGTAGTCAAGTGCTGCATTGCATAAGAATAAACTGAATCAATTGTAGATAAGCCATAAATGACTTTTAAATCCATAAAGTAATTTTTATCATTCAGAAAAGAACGCACACCTCTTTCACGATCCTTATTAACATGAGATTCTCCTCCCATAAGCAACCACATATTTTTAAATTTTTCTTCAGTTACAGCTTTCATCATATCATAAGTAGCTTGAAAATTATTATTAGATACATAGACTACTCCAGACGTTTGAGATTCACCGAAAACAAGAAAAGGCATATGGTTCTTCTTTAAATACTGAATTCTGATATCATCTACACTTTCATAAAAAACAATAACACCATCTACTAGGCTACCTGTGCTTGATATAATTGAATTACTAATTGTATCCTCCTCTCCAAAGTACTCAACTATAGCATTAACACCATACTCTTTACAAGTTTGTAAAACTTTATCTAATAAAGTTTGAAACCAAATTAAAGGAAAAGAGTCGATTTTTTTTACAGAAATCAATATATTTATAGCTTCTTTTTTAGTTAAATTTTTTGCATACGCATTTGGAATATAGGACAATTCCTCTATAACTTTTTGAATCGCTTGATAAGTTTCTTCTTTAACATTTACTCCACCATTAATAACTCGTGAAACTGTTTTTGGAGAAAAACCTGATAAACGTGCAATGTCATAAATAGTTACCTTTTTCCCATTTATATTTTTCATTTCAGTCCTCCATTACGAACATTCTAATATTACTATACAATATTTAATTTTTTTTAACAAGAGAATTTAGTAAATTATTTAAGATCCACAAATTCACAAAATTAATTTTACAAATATTCTTCCCCTTCAAAAAAGTTTAAATTGCATTTCACACCTTTATTTTTAAGAATGTTTCCAACTTCACGACAAATAAATTCATATGAGAAAAAACTACCATAAAATTGTAGATTAACTTTTTCAGTAAAATGTGTAGGATTTATAAAAACATATAATAGCCTGTCAATGTAACATTTTAACATAGAGTTAATTTTTTCTTTAAAGATAACATTTGTTATCAACTCATCAGGAGGTAAATGAAAGGCAAACACCATTTCACAAATATCATAAAAAGAAATAAATTTGTATACTTGTATCAAACAATTATTATCAAAATATTCTATTTTACCTAAATCAAAATTGATTTTATAATCTTTCATAAAAACCTCTGAGCAAAAATCTACTCAAAAATTAGATGATTAAAACATCTAAAAAACAAAAGGACAAAAACATCTGTCCCTTTGTTTACTAAATTTCAACTAATTTCTTCGACATAAATAACACCTACAATATTAGCAATTTCTTCCATTAGTTTAAGGTGCTCAAATCTACCTGATAATTCCAGAGTAATAAATGACGCGATTTTTTTGTCTGGAACATCAAAATATTCAATTCTTTCTGAATTAACATCTCCAAATGCAGTTCTAGAATCAGTCATTCTAATGCCATTCTCAGCACAGTATACTAGTACCCGATTATATGCCTCTGTAGATCTAACAACGATATACAATTCGATTATCTTTGAACGACTTTGAAGATATTTTTTTAAAGGTTGGAACATAGTTATAACACTCCAAACAGACATTGCTCCTAGTATGGCTCCTTCATAAAAACCAACACCAATAGCTAGACCGATTCCAGCTGAAGCCCATATTCCGGCTGCAGTTGTTAAACCAGTTATTTTCTTTTTATCTGTAATAAGTATTGTTCCAGCCCCAAGAAAACCAACACCTGATATAACCTGCGCACCTAAGCGTGTAGGATCTCCTGTACCAAATTTATAAGATACATACTCATTAGTCATCATAATTAAACATGCAGCCAGACAAACAATACTATGTGTACGAATACCTGCTGGTTGAGATTTACTTCCTCTCTCTAAACCAATTACACCACCAATAACTAATGAAAGTACAATTCTTAATACAATTTCGATGTATGATAGTCCTAAGCTTGTTGCTTGCATTATTATTTCCTTTTTCTACTAACTGGTCTCTGAGTAAAGTATAAAACAGAACCAGAAATTATCATTAATACAATAGTATAAACGAATACAAGTGCTTGAGCATTTGAAGTTGCTGTTTCATCACCTGCTGAACGAATAGTTATACCCAGTGGTTGAGCTAATGGATGGTAAAGAAATACAGATAAGTCGAAGTCAGTTAATAAAGAGTTAAAGTTTAAAGCAATAACAGAGAGAACAACCGGTAAAATAAATGGAATGATAACCTTCATCATAGTATAAAAAGGTGAAGCACCCATACTTCTTGCTGCATCTTCCATCTCATCATCAACACTAAATAAAATAGCACGTACCATTCTATAAGAAAATGGGATTTTTACAACTATATATGCAATAAGTAGAATTACCAAACTACCTACCAAAATCTGATTCAAGACAAGAAATTGTGGCTGATTAAAAGTAAATAATAAACTTACTGCTAAAAGTGTACTTGGTAGTAACCAAGGAAGTAGAGCACCATATTCAAATAAGAAATCAAAACGAGATTTATGTTTTCTGACAACACGAGCAAATACAACTGCGAGAATTGTTGCTGTTGTCGCAGCAATAATAGAATAAATAAAGCTGACCAAGAATGGAGAGAATGCCGCACTATTACTAAAGAATAAGCGATAATTTTCTAAAGTAAAGTTTGATAATGTTAAGTTACCTGTTTGAATTGCAACTGGATCTGTAAATGAGTATAATACTATAAAAATTAGTGGAAGCATGAAAACTGTGAACAATCCATATGCTACAATGTGAGCAATGATATTCCAAGGCTTAGACGCAATTTTTTGTTTTTTAAGAGGCGCTTTAGTCTTAGAGATAGAAATATAATTTCCACCTTTTTCTATCTTATTCATGATAGTAAGCAAAATTGTAGTTGCAATACCTAAAATAATTGCAAGTAGGGCAGCTAAATCACGAGAATTCCCCATCCCTGCAAATGTAATAATCATTGGATTTATAGTTTGAAATTCTTTACCACCAACAATCATGGGTGCTGCTACTGCAGATAAACCACTAAGAAAAACCATAATAGTAAGTGCAAATAGAGTTGGAATTAAGGTTGGTAACACTACTTTTCGGAAAACAGTAAATGGTTTTGCTCCCATATTTCGAGCAGCCTCAATAGTGTGATAGTCAACGCTTCGAATTGTATTTGTTAAAAACAATGTATGATTAGCCGTTCCTGAAAATGTCATAATGAATAAGACTGCACCATACCCAATAAACCAGTTAGGATCTAAAGAAGGGATAATATTTTGTAAAAATTTTGTAATCAATCCATAAGGACCATAGACAAATTTATATCCAGTCGCTAAAACCACTCCTCCATAAATTAAAGAGGTCATATAACCTAATTTTAAAATTTTAGCACCTTTAATATCAAAGTATTCTGTAAATAGAACACAAAGAATACCTACGATATTAACTGTAATAATGAGTGAAAATGCCAACTTAAAACTGTTCATAATACTCTGAAGTGCCCTTTGAGATTTTAGAACACGATGTACAGCATCAAGGGAAAATTCTCCTCCTTTTACAAATACATTCACTACTAGATCAAAGTTTGGATAAATAATAAATGTTACTAAGAACCAGATTAACCCTAAACGAATAAGCCAATCTTTTAAATTTAATTTATGACGCATACTGCACCTCCTTAAAATTGCAGAACGTCTGATGGAGTGATAAATAATTCCACACTTTCTCCGACAGATCTAATAGCAGCCTGACTATCAATACTTGTTACATTAAGAATCTGACTTTCAGAAACTTTTATTGTATAGTGAATTGTAACTCCAGAAAACTCAACATCAATAATTGTCCCTTTTAGAATAAAATCTTGTTCAGTTTCACGATTGAATCGAACTTTCTCTAATCGAATGTATCCTTTTTTATCCTCTAAGAAAACGCTTGTATTTTTCAATAATACTTCGTGGACTGTTTCATCGGTCAAAACATTAATATCTCCAATAAAATCACATACAAATTCAGTTTGAGAATTATGATAAATCTCTACTGGTGTACCGACCTGTTCGATGTATCCATTGTTAAAGACTGCAATTCTATCAGATAAAGTCAAGGCTTCCTCTTGATCATGAGTAACATATAAAGTAGTAATACCTAACTCTTTTTGAAGTCTTTTCAACTCTTTTCTCAAATCTACACGTAATTTTGCGTCAAGGTTTGACAATGGTTCATCTAGACAAAGAATTTTAGGTTCAAGAACCAGAGCACGAGCCAATGCTACCCTTTGTTGTTGACCCCCAGATAATTCTGATACATTACGCTGTAACTGTTGATCAGAGATCTTAATTTTTGCTGCTACTGCTGATACTTTTGCTTTAATAACATCTGGAGCTACCTTCTTAACTTTTAAACCAAATGCAATATTATCAAAAACAGTCATAGTTGGAAATAGCGCATAAGATTGAAATACAATTCCAATTCCACGCTTTTCAGGTTCCAAATGAGTGACATCTGTTCCATTAACTTCAATACTTCCTGATGATGGATCTAAAAAACCTACCAATGCTCTCAAAGTAGTTGATTTACCACATCCTGAAGGTCCAAGAAAAGTAAAGAATTCCCCTTCATGTATATCTAAATTCAGATTATCAATTGCAACAAAATCACCATATTTAATTTGAATATTATCAAATTTAATCATCTCACTAACTCCCTCTATTACTAAACCAAAAGCCTCTCTTTATTTCTTCCATAAATTTAGAAATAATAGAGAGACTTGGACATAAAAATTAACTCTTATTTCTTATTGTACGTATTCTAATTCAGCTTTTTCTACCCATTCATCCAAATGCTTTCCAACAGCTTCCCAGTCAATATTTTGTGGTTTCACTTGATCAACAAATTTTTTCGTATCTTCAGGTAACTCTGTTAGGGCATCTTTATTGGCAGGGATAGATCCAAAGTTCTTACTATATTCTACTTGAATTTCTGATTGACCAAACCAATCAATAAATTCTTTAGCTAACGCTTGTTTTTTACTAATGCTTAAAACCATAGTTTGTTCAGTTACAAATGGTACACCAATCTCAGGAGTCATAACTTTGAAAACAACATTTTGTTCTTTTTGTCCAACTAATGCACCAGAACCCCACATCATTCCATATTGTATTGGATCTTCTTTGTCTAACATCTTAACAATTGAACTTTCTCCCTTTTGAAGAGTGTATGCATTTTTCAAATATTCTTTTGCTGCTTCCCAACCTTTTTCGGAAACACCTAATTCACCTTTATCATCAAGGTATCGAACTAAGATACTTGCTAGAATTGCCCGTCCTGTACCACCTTGAAGACCAGAAATTGAATATTTACCTTTATACTTACTACCTAATTCAGTCCAATCTTTAGGCATTTCTTTTACATCAGGCGCCCCAATTAAAACTAATGGTTGAACAATCACAGGATTATAATAATTATCTTTATCTGATAAAGATTGATCAATTTTATCTAACCATTTAGGCTTGTACTGGACTAGTAATTTTTGATCTCTAATTTTATTTGAATCAACAGCACCAATTCCAAATACCATATCTGCAACTGCATTATTCTTCTCGGCAATAACACGGTCTGCTAATTGAGCGCCAGGAATATCAACCATTTTTATATTAAAACCAGCTTCTTTTGCTTTAGCAGTTAACCAATCACCACGACCATTTGAAACTGAGTTCGAATAGATTACTAATTCTTGACTTTTATCAGCTTTTTCTTCAGATGAAGAAGCAGTCGTAGAATTTGAACCTCCAGAGCAAGCAGCAAGTGTAGTAAGAGCAACTCCCGTTGCAAGTACAGTAGACCAAACTTTCATTTTTTTCATGATAAGTTCTCCTTTTTTATTATTTTATTTAAATTTTTCGTGATATGGAACAAATTGTCTCATATCTTCAAATACAGTATAATCAATACGGTTTACAGTAATAGTTGGAATCTTCTCTAATAAGATTTCAGTTAATTCTGCTCTGACTTTAGTAAACTCTTCTTCCTCCTCTTCGGTTAGAGGAATCCTAAGATACCCAATTGAAATATGGAATTGATATCTATCATGATTAGGGAAACGAACACCTGCTTTTTCTGAGACATAAGTACGAATTTCTTCTAATCTCTTTGCAGAAGCTTCATCTGCAGGTTCAACTAGTATGTTTTGTTTTCCCATTTCAGTTATACGCATATGAATTTCTTCATCCAACAATGGAAAAATTTCAAGTTGTTTAGCAAAGTAATCATGTATTTCCTGTAAAGGTGTATCTAGAGGAAGATTACTGCTCCAAAACTCCGTTTCACGATTTTCATGGCACAACAATTCAATTACAGTCATGTGAATAGAATTCCTTGGAGTTAAAGTAAACTTATCGATAAATGGTAATTCTCTATAACGTAATTGAATAATATCAACAACTTCCATCAAATCTTGTTTAGTATAAAGATTTGCTACAACTGTATTCCCAGGGAAATGATTAAATTCCCCATTCTCTTTGAACTTAATTTTTGTTAAGTTTTTCATATAAAGACCTTCTTTTTTTATATTTGACATCGGTGTCATCATGTTTACATTATACAATGAAATCGTTTCCTTTGTCAAGCGCTTTCAAACATTTTTTTTAATTTATCTTTCATTAAATATACATTTCATTAAAAGGTTAAGTAATTTTTCCAAAATACAGCACTCATATAGACAGTATCATCAATTATAGCCATTGGGATTTTTTGATTGCCAATTCCATGTATCTCTACACATGTCTTCAATCGATTTTGTTGTCCTCCAATTTAATTCCTTATATGCTTTGTCTGCATTTGCATAACAAGTCGCAACGTCTCCTGAACGTCTTGGAGCTATTTTATAAGGAATAGGGATCTTATTAACACTTTCAAATGTATTTACAAGTTGTAATACACTAGTGCCTTCTCCCGAGCCTAGGTTATAGATATAAACATCTGTTTTTTCAGATACTTTTTCTAAAGCTTTTATATGTCCTATTGCTAAATCTACTACATGGATATAATCACGCACACCAGTACCATCAAGCGTATCATAATCATTTCCGAACACACTTAGCTCTGACAACTTACCTACCGCTACTTGTGCAATATAAGGCATCAAGTTGTTAGGAATTCCTGAGGGATCTTCCCCAATCAAACCAGACTCATGAGCACCAATTGGATTGAAATAACGAAGCAACGCAATACTCCATTCTGAATCTGCCACATGAACATCTTTTAAAATTTGCTCAAGCATTACTTTCGTATACCCATAAGGATTTGTAGCACTTGTTTGCATCGTCTCAATTAGAGGTGACTGATTGTTAATTCCATATACAGTCGCACTTGAAGAAAAGACAATCTTTTTAACATTAAATTCTGACATCACTTCAACAAGTGCCAATGTACTCATAATATTATTTTTGTAGTACATCACAGGCTTTTGCACGGATTCTCCGACAGCTTTATAACCTGCAAAATGAATTGCAGCATCAATCGATTCTTGTTCAAATACCTTTCTCAATGCTTGTTTATCACAAACATCTAATTCGTAAAACACAGGACGTATTCCTGTAATTGCTTCAATACGGTCTAGCACCAAGATGCTAGAATTCGAAAGGTTGTCGACAATGATAACTTCCTTTCCTAAATTTAGTAATTCTACTACGGTATGGCTACCAATATAACCAGCTCCGCCTGTTACCAATATTGCCATTTGGGTTTCCTCCTAATTAATTCCAACCGACTTAACAAATCTCATAAACGCTTCATGCCCAGACGGTGTATTCTTATAAACTCCTGCATCTTCCAGAACTCTCGCAAACACTTGTCCTACTTCGTGTTGAACTACGCTATTAACCTCTTCTTTATTAATGCGAGGATATTTTTCTTTCAATTGGTCGGCCCATTCTAAATGACAATCCGCAATTGCGTTATCCTCTCCTAAAAGATATTTTCCAACTTCTTCTAACTCTGGTTTCAAACGAGGTGGTAATATCGCAAGTCCCATCACTTCGATTAACCCGATATTTTCCTTTTTAATATGTTGTACATCTTGATGAGGATGGAAAACACCATCTGGGTATTGTTCAGTAGTATGATTATCTCTTAGAACAATATCTAATTCATATCTCCCGTCCACTTTACGAGCAATAGGAGTCACCGTATGGTGTGGGACATCTTCAGTCATAGCAATGATGTCTACTTCTAAATCTGAATATTCTCTCCACTTATTTAGAATTTTAGTAGCTAAATCTAACAAGCGATTTTTATTTTCACTTTGTAACCTAATTACTGACATTGGCCATTTTACAATACCAGCATTAATATCCTCAAAGTCTTTAAAACGAAATTCACTCTCAAATTTTGCTTTTTCCATTGGGAAAATATATTTCCCTCCCTGATAGTGGTTATGACTAAGAATGGAGCCTCCTGAGATAGGAAGATCAGAATTTGAACCAGCAAAATATCCTGGCAAAATATCAACAATCTCCAATAATTGTTCAAATGTTTTAGAGGTAATAGCCATTGGTACATGTTGACTATTCAAAAATATCGCATGCTCATTAAAGTATGAGTAGGGAGAATACTGGAATCCCCATACTTCGTCACCAAGTTTCAACCGAATAATTCTATGATTCGAACGTGCTGGATAATTTATTCGCCCCTGATATCCTTCATTTTCCATACATAGTAAACATTTGGGATAATTAGTTGCTTTTACTAATTTTTCAGCAGCAATTGTTTTTGGATCTTTTTCGGGTTTTGACAAATTTATCGTAATCTCTAGCTCTCCATATTTAGTTGATGCTCTAAACTCAATATTCTTAGCAATAGCAGAAGTTTTAATATAATCACTATCTTTACTTAACTTATAAAACTCTTCAACTGCTTCTTGAGGTGATATATCATATGAACTCCAAAAAATATCATTTAATCGACTAGGTAAAGGAACTATGAAATTCATTAACTCTGCTCCTAAACATTCCTTTTCCTCGATTAAATCTTTAATTTTACCGTTTTTTAAGGCGATTTCCACTAAGTAATCTTTTATTTGTTTCAGGTCATTTTCATCGGAAATGCAATCAGTTCCCTCCTCACCTATTAACGCTAATACTCTATTTTTCACATATATTTTGTCAATTTCATTATACATTCCGTATTCAATTACTCTATCAACAAAATTATCAATAATTGTTTTCATATATTTTTCTTTCTAATTTATGTTCCCATATTTTCTATACATTATCCATTTATAAATTGCTTGCGTAGTATGAGCAATTTTATCAAGGTGATGAATAATATCTAAAGCACCAATTACTTCAGAAACATTCCCATCATCTTCAAATATGTAATTCATTATTTTCTTTTCAATATTTATACTAAGCTCTTCTATCTCATTCTGTTTTTGTATAACAACCATATCTAAACATCCAGATTGTTCCTCTCTATAACAAGATATAGCCCTATTCATATGCTGTCCGATAACTTCATGAAGTATTTTTATTTCTGAAATAATTTTCTTCAAATTTTCATTATTTTGAATAATCTGTAGATTTTTTAAAATTTCAACAATTCTATCCCCAATACGTTCAATGTCAGTTGATATTTTTATTACACTAATAATTCTTCTTAAGTCATATGAAACAGGATGTTGTAAACAAATTAACTCAAATCCTTTTTTATCAATATTTAGAACTGACTCATTTATGATTAAATCTTCTTTAATCAATTCTACTCGTTCTTCATTTGATAAATATTCAAATAACTTCTCATATTTATCAAGCACAGATACCCAAATGGTCTCTAAATTATTTGATAATTCTATAATTTCATTTTCTAAATATAACCTTAACATTTAGGTACCTCTTCTTAACAAAGTTCAATAGTAACAATTAATATTTTAAACAATATATCAAACATCAATAACTAGAATACTTGCATCATCCTTCTTTCCATAGATTGGATCAATAGCAGAAGAATTAAATCTCATCTTAATTAACTCTTCAAAAGTTTTATTTTGATTATTTTGATAGAATTCATAAAAGCCATCGCTCATTAAAACAATTTGTTCACTAGTAACATCTATTTGATTAATAATAGCATGGTCTAAAAATCTCTCATCCAACGAACCTATCCAGTACCCACTCGGTTGATTAGATAATTTTCTGATTTTTTGTAAAATAATTTTTTTATTTAAAACACTATTTGTACCAATTGAATCTTTTATCTCATTTTTCCCTTTTTCAAATAAGTTATCTACTCTATGATCAGTTATTTCCATTTCGTTTACTAACATGACGCAGTCACCTAGCATCATATACTCCAACTTTTTTTCTGAAAGTTTAGCAAATATAAAAGCAAATATTGGTAAGCGATAATATAGTATATTGAAATTAGAATAGTACACCTCTACTTCTAAAACATTGTTAGAAATCGATTTGACTGTCCTGATTGATTTGTCCTATTATTATTTCATTTTATTATACTCTGTTAATTCATATGAGTTTAAACCGATTTCATCTTTAACCTCGAGTAAAGCAGTTTCAAATATTTGTTTAAGAGTTTTTGATTCTTTACAATTAACCGACAAACTTTCTGATAAAATATGTACAACTTCTGAGACTGAATAACCTATCTCCTCTTTAGAATTATATAAATCTGTAGCTCCATCAACAATCCAAAAATACTGATTTTGTGAACCTACAGCATCCTCATTTTCTACGGAACTTCCTTGTATCGAACAAATTTTATTTATCTTTACCATAATACTTCAACCCTTTTAGTGTCAAAAGTAAACCAATTCCTGTCACTGTTAAGAATAGTTCCATAATCTTGTTCGAACCAGTCTTTGGTAATTTTTGTTTTGCATCTACTATTTCTTTAGATTTATTAATATGATTTTCAGTTTCTCTGCCATCTCCAACTATTTTATAGTTTACTTCTTCTGTCTTATTATCTTGTTTATTGTCGATCTTGTCATTCATTTGTCTATTATCTTTACTTGAGTTAAACTCTCCGTTCTTCTGGTTACTATCAATTACATTATTTGAATTAGATTGTTTTTCATGCACATATGAACTTGTTTTAAATTTTTCCTCTTTGTTTTTTTCTTTTTCGTTTTTATCACTTAAGTTATTTGTTACAATTTTGTAAAGCCCATTCTCCGTTACAATATTGAAATTACCATCGCTATCACGTATAACAGTTTCTTTCCCATTTCCATTAGATTTGATGAATGATATATACTTACCGGATAAATTATAAAATTGGTTATTTAAAACGGTTATTTTACCCTTTGAATCCTCAATAACAATTCCTTCTTTACCACCGAATATACTATTCTCTGAGACTACTAAATTATCACTAACTCGTAATAATTCAATATTTGGTTGTTCTGTTTCCTTAGAATTATTATTAATTACATTTTTTGTTACAGTAATATCTGATACTTTTCCTAAATATTCTGCACTATCTTTTGCAACTCGTATCGCTTTTGTTTTAGGATCGGCAATATTAAATATATTTTCGGCGATAACCACCTGTTTATTTAAATCTAATAGGTCTTTAGTGTTTTTATAGCTATAAGCATTTACTAAAGCTGCTCCGCTTTCTCGATAATGTACACTCTCTCCTTTAACTTTCTTATCAAAGCGATTTCCTTTGATTAATACATCAGTGAATCCTGTAAAACGTACACCTGCATACATCATGTTATCAAAATGATTATTTAAAATTTTAATATTAGAGGGGTTCTGTGTCGACAATGTTTGATAGTGTGTGCCAATTGCTGTTACTAATTCCCCAGATTTATCACTTTTGCCAAAATAGGAATTTTGAATAGTCACATTTTCAGATTTTTTCCCATCATCATTCAAGGCATAAGGAAAACCTTTTCTAGTTAATGGTTCAATCTGAATGCTCTCCTTACTTATGATTTGCCCATCCTTCATCGTTTTGGGTAAGGCTTGCCCAAGAAAACGAGAATTATCAACTAATACATTTTTCGAACCTGCAATTTGAATAGCATGCCCTTGATAACTATCCTTGAATGTTACATTTTTTATAGTTACGTTATTTGAATTCCCAATAGCAAATGCACCTGAAGAATTTATAAGTGGTAGATTTTTTGCTTTAGTTCCTTCTTCATTCAAAGCACCGTTCATATCAATAGTACCACCAGAATAACTAATATCTTCTGTTGGGCTCCATTCTACTTGCGCACCATCATCCGTAAATAAACCTGTCATAAAAACAATGGAAGGATGATTCTTAATATTTATACCATTTAGAATTGTAGCTTTCTCATTCAATTCTAAGTGTGTATGACTTTTTAAAAAAACAATTTCTTTTACTAAATAAGTTCCTTCAGGAAAATATACATTTCCTCCACCTAGTCCTTTAGCTGCAGCATCTATTGCATCTTGAATTGCTTGTCGATCATCATGAATCCCATCACCTACTGCACCATAATCTTTTACACTTAAAGCAGTATCTTCAAATTCTTTTTTGATAATTCTGTCACTTATAACATCTTCCTTATAACTCTTATTTTCATTAGTAGATGTTACTGTAGATTCAACTGTTCTGTTGTCTAATTGTGAATTGGAACGAATAGTACCATTAGAGCTGATACTATTAACACTTAACGAATTATCTAAACCATTAGTGGTTGAATTAGAGGCAATCATTTCAGCAGAACGATTCTGATTAACAGTTGGTGAATTATCTAAATCATTAGTAATTGCATTAGAAGACTCTTTTGTAGCCATCGGTGAAGAACTAGTAACAACTTCATCCGCTAAAATACCTTGGCTTCCCAAAATTGAAATTGCCAATAGTACCGAGCAAGTCCCCACCTTTAATTTACGAATACTGAATACCTCATTAGGAACAAAATATTTCATCAGAACCTCCAATTTTTTTACTATTTTTTAACAATTGATTATTACTTTTCTTAAAATAGATAGAGTGACACCGCTGTCATTATCTTTATCATATATTTTCCAAATTGAATTGTCAAGGAATAACACAAGAAAATATTAAAATTTATACTCTTCGGAAATCTCTTCAAACTAGGTCAGTGCCGCCTTGCCCTAAGTCTAGGTTACTGACTTGGTCAGTTCTATAGTAGACTGAAACTATAATAGTACACCTCTACTTCTAAAACATTGTTAGAAATCGATTTAACTGTCCCGATCAATTTGTCCTATTCTTATTTCATTTTACTATATCTACAACCTCAAAGCAGGGTTTTGAGCTATCTATGGCCAATTCCTAGTTTGCTCTTTAGCCTTCCATTCAAAAGTGATGCTATCTTTCTTAGCTTGAATATAAAATATCCCATTTACTATATTTAAATTTATTGATATGTTGTAAATTATAAATGAAAGAACAAATACCTTGTCATACAAGCATTCGCCAGGGATATTTACCTGAATATCGCTCATATGGCGGATTGAAACTAAAACACTACAATATATTTCTTAAATAGACCTTCTATAAAAGCTAGATTTAACCTCGATAAAAATAGATGCAGTGCTTCTAAAATACTGGAATAGGGCATATAGGTAATCGTAGACAAGTGTTTTATAGATTGTCTCGCAGGAGATCTAATGATGTATAGCAAGCTTCACTAAACATATGGGATATTTGTATTATTATAATATCAAAACGCTATAAATTCTATCATGCAAAAGAATGACTAGAACATGAAAGACAGGCACAAAACTTTGAACAATATTCTGAAAACAAAAAAAGACGCGAGTTTCCACAATCTCACTCATGGAAACTCACGTCTTTCAAAAAATAGGGTGAATTGAAAACTAGAACAAGACACTAGATTTTCTAAATGATGTCTAGTAAGGATTCTAAATGCTACACCAAATTGCTCACATCTTATTTCAAACCACGGGACTCCCACAAGAAAGGAAAATCCTATAAAAATTCTCTCTCTGAGGAGAAAGGAGCCTCAACTACAGGTGTAAACTATTATCAATTGAAAACAACAGTTTTTACACTCAATTAGACTTTTTAAGGACAGGATCACTTTCGCTTGTCTGTAGTTTGTCATTTTTTTGATAAAGTTAGTACTTTTTCAGAAACTATTTTGAAAGTCTCAATGATATAGTCTACTTCTTCATCGCTTAATTTAGTATGAAGAGGGAGGGTAATTTCATTCTCAAAGAAGGCATAGGCCTTAGGATAGTTCGCCATATCAAAGCCAAGATTCTTATAGGCTGTCAAGAGCGGAAGTGGTTTGTAGTGGACGTTACTTGCAATTCCTGCTTTAGCTAATTCTTGGATGATGAGGTTGCGTTCTTCTAAGCTTGCTCCTTCTACATGGGTGATGTAGAGGTGGCGTGAAGATTCGACAGTATCAGTCTTGTGTGCCAATGGATGGATGCGAGAACCTGCAAAACCACGATCATAGCGATCCACGATATCCTTACGACGGCCAAGCAAACTTGGGTAACGGTCTAATTGTACCAAACCAAGCGAAGCCATGATATCTGTCATATTGCACTTGTAGGCTGGTGTAACGATATCGTATTCCCATGACCCCAGTTGCATCTTGGCAAGGGCATCCTTAGTTTGACCATGAAGGGAAAGAATCTGGAATTCCTTGTACATCTCTTCGTCATCAATCGCTGGATTGGCCTTCCAAGTCGCACTTCCACCCTCCGAAGTTGTAAAGTTCTTAACGGCGTGGAATGAGAAGGAAGTAAAGTCCGCGATAGAACCAGAAGGTTGTCCTTTATAAGTAGATCCCAAAGCGTGGGCACTATCAGAGACAATGACAATACGGTTAAAGGCTTTTTGCCACTTGCTTGACGCAGTAAAGAGATCACATTTTTTCTCCACAACTTGGAACAAACGGTCATAGTCGCAAACAATCCCTGCAAGTTCTACTGGGATAATCACCTTAGTTTTCTCAGTGATGGCTTGCTCCAGCAGATCATAGTCCATCTCAAACGTATCTGCTTGGATATCCACCATGACAGGGGTTGCTCCCACGTGCGTGATGACACTACATGAAGCTGTGTAAGTCATGGCTGGAACGATGACTTCATCACCAGGCCCCACTTCCAAAACACGCAAAATCAACTCAAGAGCGGCAGTCGCAGAGTTGAGGCAGACAGTCTTAGGCGTCTGTGTGTATTGAGACAAGCGACGCTCTAGTTCTTTTGTCTTAGGACCTGTTGTAATCCAACCAGAACGAAGAGTATCCGCTACTTCAGCAATTTCAGCTTCGGTGATATCGGGTGGTGAAAATGGAATATTGTAATTTGGCATTGATTTGCTCCTTTTATCTGTACTCATTCTCTCATGACTACTTTATTTTAGCACTTCAAACACGGTTTGAAACATGATTTTGATGTCTCCAAGGAAACTAAACTCTCGGAGATAGGCAAGGTTATAGCGCATCTTTTCAGGAAGAACATGCTCCACATAGGCCTGGTCAACTGACAGACCTTTCTCCGTCATTTGACTGATGATGGTGTCCTCATCCTTGTAGTTGATGCTGGCTGGAGAGGTAATCCCTGCTGGTAAGAGCAAGGTTGCCATCATTTCAGGGCTATACTGCTCTGTGTAGCGTGGCACTTCAGGTCGTGTACCGACAAAGGACATTTCGCCTTTAAGAACATTGACCAGTTGAGGCAGTTCATCCAAACGGACACGACGGATAAAATTGCCAACCTTGGTAATACGGCTATCGTTAGCAGAAGTCACCAGACTCCCTTTTTTATCCGCATCTGTCACCATGGTACGGAACTTCCAAATCTTGAAAGGTCGATTGTACTGGGTCACGCGCTCTTGCTTGTAAATCACTGGCCCCTTGCTATCCAACTTGATCCAAATGCTCAAGATGAGAAAGATGGGAGAGGTCAGAACCAGTAAGACCAAGGTCAAAACCCAGTCCAAGCAACGCTTGAAAATCAGCGAACCCTTCCTTTTAGAGACAAGCTGGTAGTAAGACTCAACCTCGCTTGATTTCATTTCCACAGGCAAGTCTTCCCATTTCAGCATGCTGTTCTCCTTTGTTTTTATTATACTATTTGTCAACATTTTTCATTATACCACAAAATGGAAAAGGCGGTGAAAGAAATCTGTAATTTGAAGGATTTCCTTCTTTTACTCAATGAAAATCAAAGAGTGTTAGGACATGGCCCCTGCCTGCAAGCTATACATCTTGTGATAGGTTCCTCCCAAGGCCAAGAGTTCTTCATGAGTTCCACTCTCGATAATGCGCCCCTTGTCCAAAACATAGATGCAGTTGGCGTCTTGAATAGTAGAAAGGCGGTGAGCGATAGCAATAGTTGTTCGGCCCTGTCTCATCTTCGCCAGAGAATCTTGAACCAAGCTTTCTGTTTCAGAGTCAATATTGGCGGTCGCTTCATCCAAAATCAGGATTTTAGGCTGGCTGGCAACTGTTCTGGCAAAGGCAAGAAGCTGTCGCTGACCAGTTGAAAAACTCGATCCACGCTCAGACACAGGGGAGTCGTACCCCTTAGGAAGTTCTTGAATAAAGGAATCTGCATCCACAAAGGCTGCCGCAGCCTGAACCTGATCATCACTGATTTCTTGGTACATGGCGATATTGGACTTAATAGTTCCATGATAGAGAAAGGGTTCCTGCAAGACCAAACCGATGTTTTTTCTCAGCTCTTCTTGACTGAAATCCCTGATATCCACATCATCCAAGAGAACTCTCCCTGACTGGAATTCATAAAAGCGCATGAGAACATTTATAATCGAAGATTTCCCCGAACCTGTATGACCTACAAAGGCAATGGTTTCACCCTTGTTGACCGAAAAAGAAATATCATCCAGAATAGGATGTTTGCCATCATATGAGAAACACACATGTTCAAAACGAATATTGCCTTCTTCAACCTCAACCTGACTATTTTCTTGAAGAGGCTCATAGGTTGCCTCGTCAATCAAGGCAAAGACACGGCCTGCAGACACCATAGACGTTTGCAGGGTTGAAAAGTTTTGCGTTACTTCAATCAGAGGATCAAAGAGACGATTGATGTACTGGATAAAAGCATACATAGTCCCGACCGTTATCCCGATAGAAAGACCACGGTAGCCAAAATAGGCCATTAAGACAGTATAACCTAGGAGTTTCAACAAACTCATAGCAGGGCGCAACAAGAGGGCATCAAAGGCTACAGAGCGGTTGGCATAGACCAAGTGTTCTTGGTTAATCTCATCAAATTCTGCCTGCTGGCGCTTTTCTTGATTAAAGACCTGGATAATCCTAATTCCTTCGATATTTTCTGCCAGCTTACTATTGATATCTGACAAGAGACTTCTGGTTTTCTCGATAATCTTGACTGATTTTTTACGATAGAGATTGACCAAAAGGAAAATCAAAGGGAGAAAGAGCAGGACTAATGCTGTCAAACGAAAATCCAACACCAACATGGTATAAAGGGTTGTCAAAAAGATAAAAATTGCTGAGATAAAACTGGATAAAATCCCCGAAAACATATCACTGATTGTCTCGGTATCATTAGTCAAACGAGAGACGATAGAGCCTGCTGGCGTCTTGTCAAAATAAGACATGCCTAGCTTCTCCATATTGGCAAAGGCATCGCGACGAATATCCCTCACAATACTGTAAGACACCCGTACAAAGAGAAGATTTCCGACATACTGAACCAGAGTTTGCAGGATATAGAGACCATAGTAGGCCAGCAACACTGTCACAGCGAGTTGATTGAGATTGCTGAGATACTGGTCGATAAAGTGGGAAGCCACAAGGGGAATGACACTTTTAATGACCGTAGTCGCTAGGAGAAAGCTGAGTGCCAAAAAGGTCAGAAGACCATAAGGCTTGAGATAAGATATCAAGCGCTTCAATACAGCCCATTGTTCTTGTTTATTCTGCATCTTCTTCTCCCTTCATTTCCAGCTGCTGAGACTGGTAGGTTTGGGCATACCAGCCATCCAAAGCTAGCAAGTCTTCGTGCCTGCCTCGTTCGATGATTTGACCATTTTGCAGGACTAAAATCAAATCTGCATGGACAACTGCACTGAGGCGATGAGCCGTAATAATGGTTGTCTTGTCCTTTCGCGTCTCCTTAAGGTTGTCGATAATCGCATACTCTGTCTTGGCATCCACGGCCGACAAAGAATCATCCAAAATCAAGATATCAGGGTCTAAAATCATAGCCCGACTCATAGCCAGCCGCTGCTTTTGCCCACCAGAAAGACTGACTCCCTTTTCACCAATCAACGTATCAAATCCCTGAGGCATGGCTACAATGTCTTGGTAAACTTGGGCTAGCTTGGTCGCTTCCTCGACCGCTGAAATGGGCAAGTTAGGATTGCCAAAGCGAATATTGTCTAAAATCGAAGTCGCAAAGAGGAACTGGTCCTGAGGGACGTAGCCCATAAGACTACGAAGCTCTGTCAAACGATAATCGCGAATATCGTGACCATTTAGATAAATAGCTCCCTTATCCACATCGTACTCACGCAAGAGGAGTTTAATCAAGGATGTTTTCCCAGAGCCTGTCTGCCCAACCAAGCCCAGAGTTTGCCCGTTTTCCAAACTAAAGTGAATATCCATTAGCGTTTCCTCGTTTTCAAAAGCAAAGTTATCAATAGCATACTCCAAGCGCCCGTTTTCAATACCATCCAGAGGAAACTCGGAGTCTTTTACAGATGATTCCTGAGACAAAAGATTCTCAATCCGCTGGTAAGAAACCTTTCCTCGCTGAGTGATATTAAAGAGGAAACCAATAGCCATGAGAGGCCAGACCATCATATCCAAATAACTAATAAAAGTGACCAAATTTCCAACTGTAATCTGCCCCTCCCGAACCATCAAAGAGCCGACTAAGAGTGTTAAAACATAGGATAATCCAACAAACAAGAAAACCATTGGGTCAAAGAGTCTATCGTATTTCATGGTTTGGAGATTCTTTTGGAAGGTTAATTCATTGACTGCCTGAAAGGACTCCAGCTCATCTGCCTGATAACCAAAAGACTTGGTCACTTTGATACCTGATACAGACTCCTGAACCTTGTTATTGAGTTCAGAAAAGGCATCCTGTGACTCTCCAAAGACCTTATGAGTCTTTCTTCCCAAACGACTGGTCGCATATGCCATAAAAGGAAGGGGTAAAATTGCAACTAGAGTCATCTGCCAGGAAATGCTAAAGAGCATGGTCAGCAAAGTCACTAAAGCTGTAATAGAGGCATCCACCGCAGATATAACACCACCACCTGCAAGACTCGTCAAAGAATTGATATCATTGGTTGCGTGTGCCATCAAGTCCCCCGTCCGATAGGTTTGATAAAAGGCTGGAGACATCTTTGTAAAATGCTCAAACAAGCGAGACCTCATAATCTGCCCCAGACGGTAGGATGTCCCAAGAATATACATACGCCAAACATAGCGCAGATAGTACATACCAAAGGCCGCAAGAAGCAAGTAAAATAGGTAAATAAGTAGTTCATTCTGAATTAATTGCCCCGATGTGATAGCATCAATGATCCGCCCCATGACCATTGGGGGAATGAGGTTAAGGACAGAAACCAAGACCAAGGCCACAATTCCGACTAGATAACGGCGTTTTTCTAGCTTAAAAAACCACCAGAGTTTTTGAATAATGGACATAAAATTCCTTTCTAGTTCCAAATGGAAACCTGAGACTCCGACCCCAGGTTTTTCTTATTCATAGGTTACAACTGTAACAGCACCCTTATCATACTCAGCGATAAAGATATTGGCTACATTGTCATGCCCTTGTTTGCTGAGATTATCAAGCAGCCACTCTTCGCTACGGCCAATCGATTCCAAGACATCGACTTGGATCACACCGTCAGTCACAACTGGATACTTAGGATTTTCATCTCCCATTTGGACCACGATGAGTTGGCCATTTTGCTCTTGCACAGCTCGTTTAACTTGCTTCATCTGGAAAATCCCTTGGCTACGAAGTTTGAGGGTTACATCCACCCCAAACAAATCAACCGAACGACAGGCTTCTAGGTCAATCTTCTCATGTTTGATGAGGAGAGTTGGCTTACCATCAATCAAACATTTCACAAAACGAATATTATGAAGCCACTTGAGGGTCAAAACCAAAATAGTCCACATCAGTAAAATCACCTCGTACTGCAAAATGCTGATAGAACTATTGTAAATCACCCCACCAATGATAGCACAGAGAACATAATTCTGAATTTAATCTGTCGCAGAGTTAGGTGCTAAGTTCCCCTTTCCTGTCACATTGATAACAAAACAAGTGAGAAGAGCCCCAAGGCCAGTTCGATTACAATTTCCATACAGTTGAGTGTCACTTGTTTACCTTCACCAATTCAATAACGTCTGTTTGATGCAATTCTAATTTCTTTAAAAGATACTTATCTAATTCGCTCTCGTTCATGGCGTGGTAGAAATCTGAACCGACCTTGACAAGTTCTCCATCAGTAACTGCAGAAGTATTGACGTAAACTTCTGATTTATCCACTCCCAAGTCTTTAGAAACAACCTCTATGAAATGAAGTTTGAAATTGGTTGTTAGAGGCTTAATTGGTCTGATATTTTGAGATTGTCACCAAAAGCATGGCCATCAAAGTCAAGACAAAAATCATGACCAATTCACAAAATCTAGTCACCTTTTTTATCACGATACGCCTTGAAGGCAAAAAATCCTGTGATAGCTAGGAGCACAATCCCAAAGCCAACCATGATACCATTTTGCTGACCGATTTGGCTGAGTACATAGTCATAAGAGTAGAATTTCATGTATTTTCACTCCCTTTCATAAAATCATTCTTAATTATAAACAAAAGAGGATGATTTTTCAAACCATACGTTGGGGAAATAGACTTATCAGACCAACTTCTCTAACTAATGACTCAAATACCTGTTTCAAGATTCTAATTTTGATAATTGATAAGAATAGACACTAGGAATTATCACTACAAAGAAAAGTGTCAAGAAGAATACCCAGTAAACATATAGTTGCACAAAGGAGTTTAGAAACAATAACAATCCTCCTAATACCCAAATTTTTCCAGCTAATCGATGTGTTTTTCTCCAGTTTTTATCACTCTCCAAGGTCCACGGAAGTCGAATACCGATTATATAATTTCGGTGTGTTTTTGGTAGATAATTTCCAATTACGATCATCACGACTCCCATAAAAATCTGAGCTAGAATCCCGCTCATCATGGAATAACCCAAAGATTCTCCGAAGATAGAAATCATTAATAGACAAGATACAAAAGGAATAATCCAGTAAATCAAAACTTGTATTTTTGAACTGATATTGCTAGATTTAGGATCCTTAATCATTAAAAATAGAAGCAACCAATGCATCAAAAGCATGAGAGTCGGTAATCCAAAGATAGCAGACATTTTATGATTGTAGCCATCTGCTTGACCCAGTAGATTAAAATGAGTGGGTATCTCCTCTGGTAATTGATTCCAGAAAACACAACCTACAAGGGAAGGTAGTAGGATGAGAATGCTCGTAAATAATACCAATTTCTTATTGATTTTTATCTTCATCAAAATGATCTCCTTTCAGATATGCTAACCAAACCATTATATCCTCTAAAACCGATGTATTTAACTCATAATAAATAAAGTTTTTTTCTTTCATTTCATGAATCAAATCCGCTGCTTTCAAAATCGTGAGATGGTGTGAAATAGTTGCACTAGTCAACTCGAATTGATTGGCAATTTCTCCTGCAGGTAATCTACCTGTTTTGAGTAAATTCAAAATCTCTCTCCTAACTGGATGAGATAAGGCTTTAAAGCTATTTGCAAAACTCATAATGACTCCTTTCCCTTTGTAATATTAGTAGGGCTAGGACTAAGCAAGGTAGAACTGATAGCATTCCTGTCGGTGATGGGTCTAAAATCAAGAGGCTTGAAACTTTTTCTCCTGGTAATTGAAAGAGTAACCCAATACCTGCAGTTGCATTGATTGCCCCATGAAATAGGACTGAAGCCCAGATAGAGCCTGTCTTTTCCAACAACCAGCTTAACAATATTCCTAGACTAAAACAAAATAGAAACATGGCGACAACTCCTAAAACGGGATAAGAAAAATAAGATAGTCCATAATTATAGCCTTGCAAATTGATTGGTAGATGCCAAAGACTCCAAATGAGACCAAGCAAGACATGAGTCTGGACTCTTGAAAAGCGTCCTCTTAGCACTGGGTAAAGATAGCCACGCCAACCAATTTCCTCCCCTAATGCAAAGAAACTATTAAGAAAAGGAGCGTAAGTCAAACTAGCTAGGATTTGAATCAAAGCCAAGAAAGATAAGGGAATAGCTGATTGAGAGACACCTTTTTCTTGTAAAATAGCTTGAATAGATTCAAAACCAAGGCTGAAATTGCTAGGAAATACAAGAAAATAAAGTCCCGCTCCTAAAAAACTGATAACTGCTGGTAACCAGATAGCTAGTAAGTAAAAGCGCCAGTTCCTCTTGAGATTCACGGCTAATTTAGATTTGATTCCACTAGGTTGATTCGTGATTTTCCCTAAGAGAAAGACTGCAAGCGCAGGCATCCACATGGCTACAATACTAGCAAGTTGACTCCATGGAGAATTTAGACCAACACCACCTATCCATAGTGCCAACCATATTATCCAAGCAAGGGCATAAGCCAAGACCACAAAAAGAAGGATTGTTCTCTTATTTGACATATATGTAACTTCACTTTCTATTTAGATATTTTTCTAAATAACATTATACACCTTTCTATTCTAAACACAAGAGCTATTTAGATTTTTTTCTAAATAGTTTAGGGAATTTTTATTTTCTCAGGATAAAGTCTAAAGAGTAATTTTCAAACCATACGTTGGGGAAATAGACCTTTTTTTGGTATAATAAAATCTATAATCTGAATGAAAAAGGTAACTTTATGAAACTCATCTCATGGAATATTGATTCCCTCAATGCTGCCCTAACTAGTGACTCAGCTCGTGCCAAATTGTCCCAAGAAGTCCTACAAACCTTGGTCGCTGAAAATGCTGATATCATCGCTATCCAAGAAACCAAGCTTTCTGCCAAAGGGCCTACAAAGAAACACTTGGAAATTTTAGAAGAACTCTTCCCAGGCTACGAAAACACGTGGCGCTCTTCTCAAGAACCTGCCCGTAAAGGCTATGCTGGTACCATGTTCCTCTACAAGAAAGAACTCACACCAACTATCAGCTTCCCAGAAATCGGTTCCCCTTCTACCATGGACTTGGAAGGCCGTATCATCACGCTAGAATTTGATGATTTTTTCGTAACGCAAGTTTACACTCCAAACGCTGGCGATGGCCTCAAACGCTTGGAAGAACGCCAAGTCTGGGATGTCAAATACGCTGAGTACTTAGCTGGACTAGACAAAGAAAAACCAGTCCTTGCGACCGGTGACTATAACGTAGCCCACAATGAGATTGACCTTGCAAATCCTGCTAGCAACCGCCGTTCACCAGGATTTACCGACGAGGAGCGTGCTGGATTTACCAACCTTTTAGCAACTGGATTTACGGATACCTTCCGCCACATTCACGGCGATGTTCCAGAACGCTACACTTGGTGGGCACAGCGCAGCAAGACTTCTAAAATCAACAATACAGGCTGGAGAATCGACTACTGGCTGACAAGCAACCGCGTGGCTGACAAGGTGACCAAGTCTGATATGATTGACTCCGGTGCGCGCCAAGACCACACACCCATTGTCATGGAGATTGAACTCTAAGGAGAAAGCGAATGGACTATCAAGCTGTCATTCCTGAATTTGTAGTATCTGACATCGAAAAATCACTCCACTTCTACTGCGACCTGCTAGGATTCTCTGTCAAATACGATCGTCCAGAGGAGAAATTTCTCTTCCTCTCGCTTGAAGACTGCCAGCTAATGCTAGAGGAAGGAACCCCCGAGGAACTGGCTAACCTTACCTACCCTTTTGGAAAAGGTGTCAATCTATCCTTTGGTATAAAGGATGTTCCAAAACTCTATCAAAAAGTGATGGAGGCAAACTATCCTATTTATCGTCTCTTGACCAAAAGAAAGTTTCGTGTCAGTGATCCCTATATCTATCCTCATAAATTTGCAGTTTTGGATCCAGATGGCTATTTTTTAAGATTTAGCGAGTAGAATAATAAAAATTGGGAAAAGTCTTTAAAGTTAGAAAAAGGCATATTGTCAGGTGTCTAAAAACTTGATAGTATGCCCTTTTATGATGGGAAAACCTTCTAAATGTTAGCCAATAAGTTAATTTTTGCCTATTTTTATGAGAAATGTGCTTTATTTCAAGTATGACGTGCAAAGCCTTTGATATAGCTACTTTTCACAATTGAGCTAATGGATTTTTAAACTTTTTGTGGACTTTTTAAGAACTTTTTAATTTTTCAATGGCTTTTTCATAAAATGAAGTAGCGTTTTTCTTGTTGTCTTTGGACAAGTGGCTATATGTATCCATGGTTATTGATATTTGAGAATGCCCTAGCCTTGTTTGTATTTCTTTGTAAGGCAGTCCGGCATTGAGCAAGATACTAGCGTGAGTATGGCGGAAGGCGTGGAATGTTAAACGAGGGCAGTCAGAAAGTTTTAAATGTTTCTCAAGTCTATGCCTAAGCGTCCTAGCGTCTCTATATTCGTCGAAGCAATTAGAAAATACTTTTTCATAAGTTAAGCCTATTTCTCTACCAACTTGCGCTTGTCTATTTTTGTAAAGCCGCAGCATGAGCACCGTCTTATTATCCAAGTCAATTACCCTAATACTTGATTTAGTTTTAGGGGTAGTGACTT
>NZ_VMLM01000014.1:0-992 GCF_013276695.1 Streptococcus sp. 4155 | reverse complement strand
CAGCAGTTCACCCAGTGGCTAAGGACAAAGCTAAGGACAAAGCTAAAGAAGCAGTAGCAGCTAAGCTTAAAGAAAAAGAAGCCGAGATTGATGCGAACGCTAACCTTTCAGATGCAGAAAAAGCAGCAGCTAAAGAACAAGCTAAGCAAGCAGCAGACAAAGCTATCCAAGCCATTGACGCAGCAAGCGACCAAGCAGGCGTGGATAAAGCGCAAGCAGACGGAATTGCCGCAGTAGCAGCAGTTAATCCAGTGGCTAAGGACAAGGCTAAGGAAGCAGTAGCAGCTAAGCTTAAGGAAAAAGAAGCCGAGATTGATGCGAACGCTAATCTTTCAGATGCAGAAAAAGCAGCAGCTAAGAAACAAGCTAAGCAAGCAGCAGACAAAGCTATCCAAGCCATTGACGCAGCAAGCGACCAAGCAGGCGTGGACAAAGCGCAAGCAGACGGAATTGCCGCAGTAGCAGCAGTTAACCCAGTGGCTAAGGACAAAGCTAAGGACAAAGCTAAGGAAGCAGTAGCGGCTAAGCTTAAAGAAAAAGAAGCCGAGATTGATGCGAACGCTAACCTTTCAGATGCAGAAAAAGCAGCGGCTAAGGAACAAGCTAAGCAAGCAGCGGACAAAGCTATCCAAGCCATTGACGCAGCAAGCGACCAAGCAGGCGTGGACAAAGCGCAAGCAGACGGAATTGCCGCAGTAGCAGCAGTTAACCCAGTGGCTAAGGACAAGGCTAAGGAAGCAGTAGCAGCTAAGCTTAAGGAAAAAGAAGCCGAGATTGATGCGAACGCTAACCTTTCAGATGCAGAAAAAGCAGCAGCGAAAGAACAAGCTAAGCAAGCAGCAGACAAAGCTATCCAAGCCATTGACGCAGCAAGCGACCAAGCAGGCGTGGATAAAGCGCAAGCAGACGGAATTGACGGACTAGCAGCCGTGAAGGCAGAGGGTGAAGGCAAGGCTAAGGAAGAAGTAGGAGCGAAGGTTAAGGAAAAAGAA
>NZ_VMLM01000136.1:0-1802 GCF_013276695.1 Streptococcus sp. 4155 | reverse complement strand
TGATCATCTTTCTTGTCCTTTCTTGCTGCACGTTCTCCGATTAAGTAGCCGAGAAATAGCCATAGAATAGCCATGCCAAATTCTTTAATAAGTTCAATCATTTTCTTATCCTCCTGAAAAAAGTTGCTAAATAGTAACAATCCTTCGCACCATAGTCAAACCGTGTCGTCCGCTGACCAATGTGCTTCTGAAACCTTGGCTGAGTGATAGCCGAGAAAGCCCACTGATGATCTTCCATTTGCTCAATGAGATCATCGACATTGTCAAACGTCCCAAGGTAAAACTTGCAGTGCCCGTTGTAGACGAAGTAAAGATTTAACATCACTCCACCTCAACGGGGTAAAAGTTCCCAAAGGAACTCCTCAATGCTTTACCAACCTGTAAGGCTGCCGCCCGAGAAACAAACCGCATGGCTTTCTTCTCCTCTGAACATGAAATGTCCAAGCCAGTCACACCAATAACTGCGGACCTCAGAAACGGCTTATCCTCTCTTGTCCCATGTCTTAAAATAAACATCAGCCACCTCCATTCTAAAAATATTGCTTCCGCTTGTTTGTCAAGTCGTTGAAAACCATTAAATGGTCTTTATCCACACCCTTCATCAGTCTGGACATAAAGGGTCTGCCATATCTTTTCTGAATATTAGCAGAAGTCAAATTGGTGGTAATGATTGTATTTGAACGCTTATTCAGGATATTGTAGAGAATAGTAAACGACCATTCGCTATCCTTCTCCATGCCCAAATCATCCAAAACCAAGAACTTAGCACTGGCAATTTTATTGACCAGAAACTCTTCCTGACTAAAATCAGCTTTAATCTTCATCAACAAGTCAGTCACGTTGATGAAAATAGCAATCTCTTTCGTGTACTCAGATAAAGCTTTTACCATCGCAAAGGCCAAATGGCTCTTACCAGTTCCAGCTTCTCCTTGTAACACGATGTTGTTCCTAGCCCCCTCAGACCACTCACGACAAATCCTCTTTGCAAAAGCTAGCTTTTCCGCTTCTTTTTCAGTGGGTGTCTCAAAGTTGTCCAAAGTCGCATTTTTCAAAACCTCATCATAAAGAGAAAACTTCTCAAGATAGTATTTCCTCTCTCGCTCATTCTCAGCGTCGGCCAGTTCATTCACTCTTGCTTGATTCTCCTCATGGATCCGCTCAGATTCACACATGCGGCATACAACACTCTCAGTCCGCAATATCTTTATCAAAGGAATGTTATGCTTTTCGCAAAACTCATCTTGTTGTTCTGTATTCCTGTGATAAGATAAGGCAATCTCCTCAAACACATTGTCTACCATGACAGACGACCTCCACATTCATGCCAGCTAGCCATTTCAGACAAGCATGCAACCACTTGATGAATTGGTTGGTCTGCTAAAAGAGTTTTCTTCTCGTAGCTTAACGGATAATAGTCAATCTCGAATTGTTCAATTAGTTCTAGTATCCCCATTCGTCCTTGGCCTCCTGTTCTTCTTTCTTATCCTTATTCTTTTTCTCTGATTGACGAACCTGCTCAACAGTGGTAACATTGTTCATCTGCCAATTTCTTAAAATCCCACCTATATATTTGATGTTCGGCTTTCCTGAGTTAATAGCAGTCTTCAGTGCTTCTTTCACCAAATCCACATCATTCTCATTTAGGAGATGGTTGATTTCTTCAATTTCAAATCCAGATAAGAGCCTACGAAATTCAGATTGAAAAAGTTCTAAGATATTTTCTTGACCACCACTACTAGTAGTAGTAGTTATTCTTTTCTTATTCTTATCTTTATCTAATCTATTCTTATTCTTATCTTTAT